>JAWWPV010000857.1:0-4355 GCA_033854775.1 Trebonia sp. | reverse complement strand
CCGCTGAGCACGGCGCCCTCGAGCGTCGCCGGCCAGCCGGTCGCGGTCCACGCGCCCGCCAGCAGGAGCCCGTCCAGCCCGCTCTCGGCGTCTTCGGGTCGACCCGCGTCGCCGAGCCGACGATGGTGCAGCGGGCGATGAACGGCCCCGAGCTGTCGATCGACTGCCTCGGCGATCAGGACGCACGCTGCCTCAACGCGATTCCGCGCACGATGCTCGAGTCGCGCGGCGGGGAGTCGATCAAGGGACAGGTCGTCCTCGACGAGGAGCTCGTCGAGCTCGGACGGCGCACGATGGAGGCCCTGCGCATCAGCGGCCCGGCGACCATCCAGGTGTTTCGCGACCCCGACATCGGATTGGGCATCACGGACGTGAACACCCGCTTCGGCGGCGCCTTTCCGGCGCCCGTTTACGCGGCCCTTCCGGGCCGCACATATCCCGAGCTGATCGTGCGCCTGGCCGCCGGCGAGGAGGTCGCCCCGCACGTCGGGGAGTTCCGCGCGGGCATGACGTTCACGCGCTACTACTGGCAGCTGGAGCTCGACGAGGCGCTCTCGCCCACCGGTCGCGACATCGTTCCCGGCGGGCCGCCCGTGCCCAGCTGACCGGCGCACCCGCCACGCCGCGCTGGCGCCCCAGCTAGAATCCCGCGTCGTGGCCACTTTGCTCGCCGATAAAGCGTCGGCGCCGTCCACAGCCGATCCGCCCGGCACCGGCGCAGAGGCGCCCCAGGAGCCTGCCGCCCCGGCAACGGCCCCTGCACAGCCGCCCTGCGGCAACTGCGGCTCGGCGATGGATCCCGCGCAGGACTGGTGCCTGAACTGCGGGGCCGGCTCGCCCGGCAGCCTGGTGACGCGCGCTGGGGGCTGGCGCTCCGGCGCGACCGTCCTGGCCGCGACCGCAGTCCTGGCGTTCGGAGCTGCCGCGGCCGCCTATGCGGCGCTCAGCAAAGGCAAGGGACGCTCGCACGTGCTGACGACGACCGTCGCCGCAGCCGCGACCCCCGCGACGCCCGCGCCGGGCGCCACGGCTCCTGCGACACCCGGACTCGGGACTCCGACGACGGTCAAACCGGTGCTGCCCGGGACCGTCAAAGTCCCCAAGATCCCGCTCAAAGCGGTGACGCCGAAACCGCTGCACATCCCCATCACGCCGCCGTCCGTCAGCGCCGCGCCCACCACGACCACGACCACACCCTCCTCCAGCGGAGGCTCCGCCCCACAGGGCGAAACCAACGCCGAAGCGATGCTGCTCGACACCAACGCGGCCAGCACCTACAACCCCTACGCCTACCCCGCCGGCGACTTCGGCGACCCGAGCCTCACGATCGACGGCGACACCTCCACCGCCTGGACCGCGCAG
Source organism: Trebonia sp. (assembly GCA_033854775.1). Taxonomy (GTDB): domain Bacteria; phylum Actinomycetota; class Actinomycetes; order Streptosporangiales; family Streptosporangiaceae; genus Trebonia. Next base: position 2,993 of record JAWWPV010000857.1, on the reverse strand, counting down.
GTCGACCCCGCCGTGGCGCCCAAGATGGCCGAGGGCGTCCTGATCGACCTGAAGACGGCGCGTAAGCTCTCCGCGCTCGGGCTCACCACCTCGAGCCCCGGGATGATGATCCAGGTCTACGGCGCCAACGGAGCGACACCCCCGACCTCGATCACCGCCCCGGCCTGGGTGAAGCTCAGCCCGAACGTCGTCGAGAAGTCAAAGCACGTCCGCCTGAAGTTGCACGCGCCGAATAAGGCGTTCCGGTTCGTGACTCTCTGGATCAGCAGGGCCCCCGCCGCGTCCGTCGGCACGCCGCAGGCGCCCGGTCACGTGAGCGTCAACGAACTCGAACTGTTCGCGGCGCACTAAGCGCGCTACGACGATGCCTGGCGGGCGGCGGATGCGGCGCGCTTGGCCGGTTTGCGCGAGCGTCGTTTAGCGGCCGGAGCCCAGACCTCGTCCAGGAACGACGCGATCTCCGCGGTCAGCCGCTCTGGGCGAAGGCGAAGCTCGAGCAGCGAGTCCGCCTCCAGGAGCCTAGCCTTGGGCATCTCCTCGGCGAGCATCCCCGCGTCGCTGAACGGGTGCACCGGGTCACGCCGGTGGCCGAGCACAAGCGTCGGCATCCCGAACGTCCGGCGTTCGTTTCGGTGCGGCGCGATGCGCCCGAAGAACAGACCCTGCAGCAGCGCTCCACCCGGCCCCGGGTCCCGACGGACGATGTCGAGCAGGACGTTGCCGTAGTGCGGCAGCAGCCGGCGCGGCACCACGCGGGCGCCGCGCGCGAGCAGCTTCATGCCCGGCTCGCCGAACGTCAGCGCGACCAACAGCGGCGTGAACGTCAGCGCGCTCGACAGCAGCCCGTTGTCGAGCACCGGCATCTCGATCACCATGCCCTTCAGCCGCTCCGGGCTGGTCGCCGCGACCTCGAGCGCCGCGTTCGCGCCCAGCGACGTGCCCATCACGACGGCCTGCTCGATCCCGAGGTGGTCCATCAGGGCCACCACCTGTTCGCCATAGAAGGCCATCGAGTAGCGCCACATGTCCCGCGGCCGGTCTGAGGCGCCGTGGCCGAGCAGGTCCACCGTGATCGCCCGGTTGCCGCGTGCCGCCAGATCTTCGGCCAGCGGCCGGTGCATCTCCTGCGAGAGCAGCAGGCCGTGCAGCAGGATCACCGGCCGCCCGCCCGCCGCCGCGCTCTTGGCCGTGCGGCCGCGCACGCCGGCAGACGTCATCGCCGCCGGGCCGCCACCGTACTCGGTGTAGGCGATGCGCTGACCCTCGAATTTGAAGGACGACATAACCGGCACCCTACCGGTGCCGCGAGCGCGCATGCGGCGGCGTCGCGCTAGCTTTGCAGGCCGTACATCGTCTGAATCCACCATCAGGAGGAGCCCAATGGCAAAGCAGCCCCGCATCCTCGCCGGAGAGACCGCGGCCATCACCGGAGCCGCGCGCGGGATCGGGCGCGCGACCGCCGAAGCGCTGTTGCGTCAGGGGATGAGGGTCGCGATCGGCGACCTGGATGCCGAGGCCGCCCGCCAGACAGCCTCCGAGCTCGGCGCGAGCACGGTCGCGCTGCCGCTCGACGTGACCGACCGCGCCTCCTTCGCCGCCTTCCTCGACGCCACCGAGGAGCAGCTCGGCCCGATCGACGTGCTCGTCAACAACGCCGGCATCATGCAGATCGGGCGCTTCATCGACGAGGACGACCTCACTGCGCGGCGGATGGTCGACATCAACATCCACGGCGTGATCCTCGGCACCAAGCTCGCGCTCGAGCGCATGATCCCGCGCGACCGCGGACACATCGTCAACATCGCCTCACAGGCCGGGAAGTTCGGCACCCCCGGCGGGGCGACCTACTCCGCGACCAAGCACGCCGTCGTCGGGCTCACCGAGGCGCTGCGCGGCGAGCTGCGCCTGATGGCCGCCAACATCGACCTCAGCTACGTCATGCCCTACATAGTCAACACCGAGCTCGGCTCGGGCCTCGGCGAGGCGCGCGGCCTGCACAACCTCGAGCCGTCCGAAGTCGCCGACGCGATCGTCGACGCCCTGCAGAACCAGGTCGTCGAAGTGTGGGTGCCCAAGTCGGCCAGGCGGACGAACGTGCTCGGCGTCGTGCTGCCACGGCGACTCTCGGAGGGCATGGCGCGCGCGATCAAGGCCGACCGGGTGCTGCTCGACTCAGACCCCAACACCCGCCGCGGCTACGAGCTGCGCGCCTCGCGCTCGGAGCCCGGGCTGGAGGGCGCGCCCGAGCAGCCGCAGATCCCGCTCAACACCGGCGAGTGACGCGCGTCCGGGCTGCTCAGCCGGCGAGCAGCCACTCGGCGATGAGGCCGCCGATCAGCGGGCCCTGATCCTCCTGCAGGAAGTGGCTGGCGTCCTCGATCGGCCGCGGCGGCGGGCGGCCGATCGACTCGGCGAAGCGCTCGGCCACCGACAGCGGCAGCACCGGGTCGGAGTCGCCCCACAGCATCAGCGTCGGGCGGCGGTCGTCTCGCAGCGCCTCCAGCACGCGCTGGCCGGCGGCCGCGCCGGGAGCGTCGGGCGACTGGGGAAGGATCAGCGGAAAGGCGCGCGCGCCGGCCTTTGACGCCGGGCTCGGGAACGGCGCGTCATATGCCGCGATCACCTCGTCGCCCGGGTCCGTCTTGCAGGCGCCGCGCACGAGAAAGCCCACCGGAAGGTCCTCGGTGCGGGCGACGAAATCATGGAACGCCAGCCAGGCATCGGTCATCCTCTGGCGGCCGGTGAACAGGCCCGTGTCCATGATCACCAGGCGGTCGACCCGGTCGGGCTGCTCGACGGCGAGCCTCAGGCCGATCGGTCCGCCCCAGTCGTGCACCACCATCGTCACTCCGCGCAGGTCCAGGTCCTCGAGCAGCGTGCCGGCAAGGGCGACGTGTGAGTCGTAGGAGTAGAAGTCGATGTCCGGCGGCTTGTCCGAGCGGCCGAACCCGACCAGATCCGGCGCCACGCAGCGGAAGCCGGCGTCGCGGACC
>JAWWPV010000856.1:0-3741 GCA_033854775.1 Trebonia sp. | reverse complement strand
GGGCCGGCCTGGCCGGCCTGACCACAGCGCAGAGCGTCTTCGAGGCGGCCGCGGCCGGCGACCAGCGCGCGGCCGCCGTGGTGGCCGGCGAGGCGCGCCTTGTCGCCGCGGCCATCTGCTGCGTGATCTCTGTCGTCGACCCGTCGCTGATCGTCCTCGGCGGCGGCATCGGCCAGGCGCCCGGCTTCGCCGAGGAGGTCACCATGGCGCTGGCGGAGATTACCCCGGTGCTGCCCGAGGTCAAGGTCAGCGCCCTCGGCACCGACGTCGTGGTCGACGGCTGCCTGGCCGAGGCCGCGGCCATGGCCTGGACCCAGCTGATCGCGGCCCTCCCCTAAGCGGACCTCACTTAAGCCGCCCGCCTGCCCGAGGGAATGCACTTGTGCCCGCGGGGCACTAATGCGAACGTTTGCACATGGGTGCAGATATGGGTGCAGATGTCATGGACGCGGACGTGGTCGTCGCCGGGGCCGGCCACAACAGCCTGATCGCCGCCTGCTACCTGGCCAAGGCCGGCTACCGGTGCCTGGTGCTCGACGCCATGGACGCGCCCGGCGGCGGGTCGGCCACGGAGGAGGTCCTGCTCCCCGGCTACAAGATCGACACCTGCGCCACCGGGCACACGCTGATCCGCGTCAACCCCCTGCTGACCAGGGACGAGCTCGGCCTCATCAAGAACTACGGGCTGCGCTACATCGACCCCGACCCGGTGGCCCACGTGGCGTTCCCCGACGGCGAGCAGCTCACGATGTGGCTGGACAAGGAGCGGACGATCAGCGAGATCGCCCGCTTTAGCTCCGCTGACGCGCAGGCCTACCGTCGCCTGCTCGCCGACTACGACGAGGTGAAGTCGGCGTTCAGCGGGTCGCAGTTCACTCCGGTGGGCTTCGGCCCGTCACTCGACCAGCGGCTGGCCGACCACCCGCGCGGCAAGGTCTGGCAGCGGATCCGCCAGTTGTCACCGTGGGACGTCATCAGGCACGAGTTCACCGACCGGCACGTCCAGGCGTTCATGCTCTGGATGGCGTTCCAGACCAACCAGGCCGTCGACATGCCCGGCTCCGGTGTGCTCGCCTACTCGCTGATCTTCGGACGGCAGCAGCGGTCCTGGTCGATCCTCCCCGGCGGCTCAGGCACCCTGGTCAGCGCGCTCACCCGCTACCTGACGGACCACGGCGGGGCGATCGCGACTGGCAAGACCGTCACGCGGCTGATCCTCGACGGTGACCGCTGCGTCGGCGTCGAGACCGCCGACGGGCAGGAGTACCGGGCCGCCAAGGCCGTGCTGTCGACCATCCACGTCACCCACCTCCGCGACATGGCCCCCAGGGAGATGTGGCCCGAGGAGTTTCACTACAGCGTCGACACGTACGACGCCGGCATTCCCGGCTTCGGCGTGTACCTGGCCACGAGCGCGCCGCCGGTGTTCGAAACGGCGGACAAGGCCACGCACACGGCGGTCTCGGCCGGCACGGTCGGGTGGCCGGGTGACGTGATCAGGCTGGGCGAGGACCTGCGCGCGGGCCGGTTCATCGAAGACGTCCCGTGGCTGCTCGTCGCCACGCCCACCCTGGCCGACCCGACGAGAGCGCCGGCCGGGCAGCACACGGTCAAGCTGCTCAGCCAGAACGTCTACGACCTGCCCGACTGGGACGCGGTCAAGCACGAGCACGCGAAGCGCCAGCTGGCGCACCTGCGTAAGGCGGCGCCGAACTTCACCGACGACGTGATCGAGGCCATGCTGGTGAAGTCTCCGAGGGACTACGAGAAGCTGAACCCGCACATGGTGCGCGGCGCGTTCCACGGCGGCGACCGGGGCATCGCCCAGTCCGGCGGGCTGCGCCCCGCCCCTGGCTGGGGCTCGCACCGGATGCCCGTCGCCGGCCTCTACCAGACGGGCGCGACCACGCATCCAGGCGGCTCGATCACCGGCGCCCCCGGCCGGAACGCCGCGATCGTGCTGCTGCATGACCTCGGCCACGACCCGGCCGAGGTCATGAGCCCCGTCGCCGCCGGATGAGGCACACCCGCTGATCAGGTTCACGGGCCCAGGAGGGTTCACGGGCCGAGGAGGTTCGCGGCGACGGTCGCGCCAAGTTCGTAGCACTCATCCTCGGCGTCGCGGGCGACCTGGCCGGTGTGCTCGACCGCGTGGCTGACCTCCTGCCAGCCGAGCCCGCTCGCGATCGACCGCACCGCGCGGACCGCGCCCGTGGTGTCGCTGCCGCCGTGCACGTAGAGCCCGTAGGGCGCGCCGACCTTGGCGAGCAGGCAGGGGTAATAGACCTGGTCGAAGAAGTGCTTCAGCGCGCCCGACATGTACCCGATGTTCGCGGGCGTGCCGAGGACGAAGCCGTCGGCCGCGAGCACATCGGGGACGCCCGCCGCGAGTGCGGGCACGACGACGACCTCGATCCCGTCAAGCTCCGGGTCGCGCGCGCCCGCGATGACGGCCTCAAGCATCGCCTGGAGCGCGGGCGACGGCGTGTGGTGAACGACGAGCAGTCGCGGCAATGCGCACCTCCCCGCCTATTAAACCTTGGGTGCCCAGCCGAGGGCCGGGCCGAGCCGCGTCGCCATGTCGGTGAGGATCTGCACGTAGTCCTCGTGCTCGAAGGAGAACGGTAGCGCGAACGCGACCTCGGTCACCTCGCGGAACGCCGCGTGCGCGTACAGCGCCGCGGCGATCTCCGCCGATGTGCCCAGGATGTCCCGCGCGAACAACATCCGCGCAGGCCCGATCGGCGCCGCGGTCCGCGGCGTCCGCGCCGCCACGTACGCCTCGTACTTCGCCCGCTGCGCGGGAGACGCAGAATCGGTCGGGATCACCACGAGCCCCTGCGACACGCGCGCCGCCGCCCCGGCCGGGTGCGCGCCACGGAAAGCCTGGATGTGGGAGAGCTGCACCGACGCGAAGTCCTCCGACTCCTCCGCCTTCACCACGGATGAGACCAGGAAGTTCACCACGTGCTCGCCTGCCCACTTCGCCGACGCGAGCGACGCGCCGCCGTACCACATCCGCGAGCGCAGCCCGGGCGAGTGCGGCTCCACCCGCGAGGAGAACTCCTCGAACCCCTCCCGCCCGGGCAGCGCCGCCGCGGTCTCCCCGGCCACGAACCGCAGCAGCCGGGAGACCCGCTCGTAAGAGAAGTCCTCGCTATCGGCGGTATCCGGATAAAGCGCCCCGCGCACGTCCTCCCAGTAACGCGGCGGCCCGACGCTGAACCCCGGGTTGAGCCGGCCACCGGACAGGATGTCCACGGTGGCCAGGTCCTCGGCGAGCCGCAGCGGGTTCTCCCAGCCGAGCGGGATCACCGCCGTCCCGAGCTCGATCCGCGACGTCCGCTGTGATGCGGCCGCGAGCACGGCGACGGGCGAGGAGATCCCGTACTGGAGGTGCCGGTGGCGCACCCAGGCGGCGTCGAACCCAAGCCGCTCGCCAAGCTCGATCATCTCCCGCGTCACCTGGTGCCCGGGCCCCGGATCCTGCCCGTCGAACAGCCCGATCGTCAGAAACCCGAGCTTCTCCAGGGCAACCCCCGGCTGCGGCATGCGCTCCCCTTCAGCAAAAGCGACAAGAACAAGCCTATCCCGAACGGATTCGTACTCAACGTATCCCCGCACCATTGCTGTTAGTGCCCAGTCACCGCCCCAAAACGATTGTGGAAACTTAGCGCCCGTATGGGCGCGTCAGGAGGTAAGCCGGCATTCGCCTCTGTCTGCGTCCGGGATGTGATACCG
>JAWWPV010000855.1:0-4267 GCA_033854775.1 Trebonia sp. | reverse complement strand
CCGGCTGGATCGACCGCGTGCGCGCCCAGGGCGGCCTCGTGTCGCACCAGCACTCCGCGATCGCGCTGATCGCCGCCGCCATCGAGGCCTACGAGGATGAGGAGGCCGTGACGCGGCAGCGTTTCCTGTCAAGCGCGCACGGCGGCCGTCCGCAGTCGCAGCACGAGAGCGGCCGCGCGCTGGAGCTCAAGCTCCGCGACGTCGGCTACCGCGTCCTGGTCGCCCGCACCGGCGGCCACCGGTTCCGCATCGGCATCTCGGCGGGCGGCCCCCAGCACGCGGCCGACGTCGACATCGAGCGCTTTGACGAGCACAGCGGCCAGATCACCGTGAACGGCGTCCGCTTCAAGGTCGTCACAAGCACGCACGGCCCGATCCACCTGGTCGAGGTCGACGGCATCACGCACCGGATCAGCCGCGACGAGGGCGGCATCGTGCGCTCGCCCGTACCCGCGCTCGTGGTGGCCACGCCGCTGCAGGCGGGCGACGAGGTCGAGGCCGGTGCGCCGCTGCTCGTGGTCGAGAGCATGAAGATGGAGACCGTGCTGCGCGCGCCGTTCCGCGGCCGCGTGCGGGAGCTCGCGGTGTCGGTCGGCAGCCAGGTGGAGGCGGGCTCCCGCCTGCTCCGCCTGGAGCCGCTGGGTGACGGCGACGAGGCGGCCGGTCCCGCGGCCGCGGCGAAGGAAGTCGAGCTGGATCTGCCGTCCGAGCCGGTGGACGTGCCCGCGGCCGAGCGGGCCGCGCGTGGTCTGCAGGATCTGCGCAGCCTCCTGCTGGGCTTCGACATCGACTCGCAGGACGACAAGCGCCTGCGCGCCAACTACCTGGCCGCGCGCGCCGAGCTCATTGCGGCGGGCAAGCACGAGCGGGCCGGTGAGGTCGAGCTGCTGCGCCTGTTCGCCGACCTGAGCGAACTGAGCCGCAACCGGCCCGCCGGCGAGGAGTCGAAGTCCGACTCCGCGGTGCACAGCCCCCGCGAGTACTTCCACACGTACCTGCAGTGCCTCGACTCGGAGCGGTCCGGGCTGTCGGACAGCTTCCAGCAGCGGCTCACGCACGTGCTGTCCCGCTACGGCGTCGAAGGCCTGGACCGCACGCCGGAACTGGAGGACGCGGTCTTCCGGATCTTCCTGGCCCAGCAGCGCGCGTCCGCCGACGTCGCCGTGGTGACGACCCTGCTGCGCCAGTGGGTGAACGAGGCCCCGCCCGCCGAGGCGGACCGCGTCACCGTCGGCCTGGCGCTGGAGCACCTGGTCGCCGCCACCCAGGTCCGGTTCCCGGCCGTCGCCGACCTGGCGCGCGGCGTCGTGTTCGCCTGGTTCGCCCAGCCGCTGCTGCGCCGCACCCGCGCCAAGGTCTACACGGCCGTGCGCAAGCACCTGCGCCACCTCGACCAGCACCCGGACGCGTCCGACCGCGCCGAGCGGATCTCCGCGATGGTCGCCAGCGCCCAGCCGCTCGTCCGGCTGGTCGGCCAGCGGATCGGCCGCGAAGGCGCGGACCCCGTGCCGCTGCTGGAGGTGCTGACCCGCCGCTACTACGGCAACCGCGCGCTCAGCGACATCCGGGTGAGCAAGGAGGCGGGCTGCACGTTCGTCGTCGCCGACCACCGCACCGCGACCGGCAACGGCCGCGTCGTGACCACCGCGGTCGACTTCCCGGCGCTGGCCGAGGCGGTCAAGGCGGTCGACGAGTTCGCCGGTGACGGCGAGCTGGTGGCGGACGTCTACCTGACCTGGTCGGACGGTCCGAACGACCCCGACGAGATGGCCACGCGCCTGCGCGAGGTCCTGGTCGCGCAGCAGCCGTCGAACCGGGTCGGCCGCATCACCACGACCGTAGCGGGCAACAGCGGCGCCGTGATGCACCACCACTTCACCTTCCGGCCGTCCGCGGACGGCTTCGTGGAGGAACGGCTGCTGCGCGGTCTGCACCCGCGCATCGCCGAGCGCATGCAGCTGGAGCGGTTGCGCGACTTTGACCTCACCCGGCTGCCCTCGCCCGACGAGGAGGTCTACCTCTTCCGGGCCGCGGCACGGCAGAACCCGTCCGACGAGCGCCTCGTCGCCCTGAGTCAGGTCCGCGACCTGACCCCGTTGCGCGACGACGAGGGCAGGCTCGTCGCGCTGCCGGCGGCGGAGGACATCCTGGCCACGTGCCTCGACGCTATCCGCCGGGCCAAGAAGCCCGGCGCGAAGGCGTCCGCCACGAACCAGATCGTCATCTACGTGTGGCCGCCGACCGACCTCTCGCCGGACGACCTGAACACCGTGGCGAAGCGCGTGTTGCCGACGACGGCGGGCGCGGGCCTGGAGGAGGTGCTGTTCCTCGGCAGGCGCCGCGACAGCGCCACCGGCGAGCTCGTCGACATCGCCGTCCGGATCGGCTACGACGTGGGCTCCGGCGTGCGGCTGTCCGTCGTGCTGCCGCCGACCGAGCCCATCGAGCCGCTGGACGACTACCGCCAGGAAGTGCTGCGCGCGCACAGCCGCGGCACGCACTACCCGTACGAGCTGACCGGCATGCTCGCCGGGCCGTTCGGCTCGTTCACCGAGTACGACCTGGACGAGCACTCGAAGCTGGTGCCGGTGAACCGGCCCAAGGGGCGCAACACCGCCGCGCTCGTCGCGGGTGTCGTCAGCACGCCCACGCCGCGCCACCCGGAGGGCATGACCCGCGTCGTGCTGCTGGGCGACCCGACGAAGGCGCTCGGCGCGCTGTCCGAGCCCGAGTGCGCGCGGGTGATCGCCGCGCTCGACCTGGCCGAGCAGATGCGGGTGCCGCTGGAGTGGTTCGCGCTCTCCGCGGGCGCCCGGATCTCGATGTCGTCCGGCACCGAGAACATGGACTGGGTGGCGGCCGCGCTGAAGCGGATCGTGAACTTCACCCAGGACGGCGGCGAGATCAACATCGTGGTCGCGGGCATCAACGTCGGCGCCCAGCCGTACTGGAACGCCGAGGCCACGATGCTCATGCACACCAAGGGCGTCCTGGTGATGACGCCGGACTCCGCGATGGTGCTGACGGGCAAGCAGTCGCTCGACTTCTCCGGCGGTGTGTCCGCCGAGGACAACCACGGCATCGGCGGGTACGACCGGATCATGGGCCCGAACGGCCAGGCGCAGTACTGGGCGCCGGACATCCGCGGTGCGCGGGAAGTCCTGATGTCGCACTACGACCACAGCTACGTCGCGCCGGGGGAGAGCGGGCCGCGCAAGACGGTCACCAGCGACCCGGTGGACCGCGACGTGTCGACGTTCCCGCACGCCGTGCCGGACAGCGACTTCACGACGGTGGGCCAGATCTTTTCCGTCGAGTCCAACCCGGACCGCAAGAAGCCGTTCGACATCCGCACAGTCATGCGCGCGCTGTCCGATCAGGACCACCCGGTGCTGGAGCGGTGGGCGGGCATGGCCGACGCGGACACCGCCGCGGTCCAGGACGTCCACCTCGGTGGTCGACCGGTGTGCCTGCTGGGCATCGAGTCCCGGTCCGTGCCGCGTCGCGGATTCCCTCCCACCGACGGCCCGGACACCTACACCGCGGGCACCTTGTTCCCGCGGTCGTCCAAGAAGGCCGCTCGGGCCATCAACGCCGCGAGCGGGAACCGTCCGCTGGTCGTGCTGGCCAACCTGTCAGGGTTCGACGGGTCGCCCGAGTCGATGCGCAAGCTGCAGCTGGAGTACGGCGCGGAGATCGGCCGCGCGGTGGTGAACTTCAAAGGCCCCATCGTGTTCTGCGTGATCTCGCGGTACCACGGCGGCGCGTTCGTGGTGTTCTCCAAGGCGCTCAACCCGAACATGACCGTGCTCGCGGTCGAGGGCTCGTTCGCCTCGGTGCTCGGCGGTGCTCCGGCCGCCGCGGTGGTCTTCGCGCGCGACGTCGACAAGCGGACCGGCAACGACCCTCGCGTGCTCGCGCTCGCTGCCCGGGCCGCGGACGCGCCGGCTGCCACGCGGGCCGCGTTGGCCGCCGAGCTGGCCGAGCTGCGGTCGTCCGTGCGGGCCGAGAAGCTCACCGAGGTGGCCACCGAGTTCGACCGCGTGCACAGCATCCAGCGGGCGGTCGACGTCGGCTCGGTGGACGCGATCATCAGCTGCGCCGAGCTGCGGCCGCAGATCATCGAGGCGGTCGAAAAGGGCCTCGCCCGACAGGTCTGACCTGGTCCTGAAGCCGGACGCCCGTGCCTTTTCGGTGCCGGCATCCGGGCTTTCGCGTTCCTGTGGAGGCGTCCGGGTGAGCGGCTGTACTGACCCGGCCAATGGCC
>JAWWPV010000854.1:0-15860 GCA_033854775.1 Trebonia sp. | reverse complement strand
TGTTGCTCGGCGTCGGCGGCACGATGCTGCTAAGGCCGCGTGGCATGCACGGGGTCCGCCGCGGCCGGGCTCGCGAGCTCGACCTGACCGGCTCGATGCCGCGGGTCGACGACAACACCTCCGCGGGGGGCGGGACCGCGACCGCCACCGCGCCGGCCCCGCCGGCCCACCGTCAGGGAGCGCGCCAGGAAGCACCGGCGCGACCGAGCCTGGAGAAGCCGCCGCCCTCGGCCGGGCGGATGGTCAGGCTGCGCGCCCGGCTGGCCCGGTCGCAGAGCGGCTTCGGCACGGCACTGCTCAGCCTGCTGGCACGGGACCGGCTCGACGATGAGACCTGGGACGAGATCGAAGAGGTCCTGATCACCGCCGATGTGGGGGTGACGCCCGCCAGGCAGATGACGTCGGACCTGCGGACCAGGGTCAAGGTCGAGGGGACACAGACCCCGGACGAGGTACGGGCCATGCTCCGCAGCGAGCTGCTCGCCCAGGTAGAGACCGAGGCGAGCCGTGCGCTCCGCACCCAACGGCACGAGGGCCGCCCCGCGGTCGTGCTCATGGTCGGCGTCAACGGGACAGGCAAGACGACCACGTGCGGCAAGCTCGCCAGGGCCCTCGTTGGTGACGGAGAGACGGTGGTGCTCGGCGCGGCCGACACGTTCCGCGCCGCGGCGGCAGATCAGCTCCAGACGTGGGGCGAGCGGGTCGGGGCGCGGACCGTCCGCTCTGACAAGGACCAGGCGGACCCGGCGAGCGTCGCCTTCGACGCGGTGTCCGTCGGCATCGAGCAGGAGGCGGACGTGGTGCTCATCGACACCGCGGGCCGGCTGCACAACAAGAACGACCTGATGGACGAGCTCGGCAAGGTCAAGCGAGTCGTCGAGAAGCGCACCGCCGTGGACGAGGTGCTCCTCGTGCTCGACGCCACCACCGGCCAGAACGGGCTCCGCCAGGCGCGCGTGTTCGCCGAGGTGGTGGACGTGACCGGCATCGTGCTCACCAAGCTGGACGGGACCGCCAAGGGCGGCATCGTGATCGCCGTGCAGCGCGAGCTCGGCGTCCCGGTGAAGCTGGTCGGGCTCGGCGAGGGACCCGACGACCTGGCGCCGTTCGACCCGGTCACGTTCGTCGACGCAATCCTCGGCGGTTAACCCTGGCGTAATAGTCGGGGTCGGTGTTTCATCGTTCTGACACATTCCGACTGGACGCAGGAAACGCGGCTAAGGCATTGTCGGATGTGGTGAACGAGAGGGTGGTCCCATGAAGCTCATTACGGCCGTCATCAAGCCCTTCAAACTCGACGACGTCAAGGCAGCATTGCAGGCATTCGGTGTGCACGGCATGACCGTCAGTGAAGCGAGCGGATACGGCAGGCAGCGCGGGCACACCGAGGTGTACCGGGGCGCCGAGTACCAGGTAGACCTTGTACCCAAGGTGCGGGTCGAAGTCATTTGCGACGACCAGGACGTGGAAGACCTCGTCGGAGTCATCGCCAAGGCAGCCCAGACCGGCCGGATCGGCGACGGCAAGGTGTGGACCGTGCCGGTCGATACGGTCGTCCGGGTGCGCACCGGGGAGCGCGGGTCCGACGCTCTCTGAGCAGGGGGCAGCGAACTGGGGGCCAGTACCGCGAGCGTGGCCCGCCTACGGCGGGCCACGTACTAATCATTCGGGGGACCTGGTGAACGTCATGACTTCTTTCGCGGCTGATCGTAGCCGGAGGACTACAGAGACCGACCGCTGGCTGGCAGGGATGCTCGGTGCCGAGCCGGGCGTCGCCCTCGTCGCGGTGGGCGGGTACGGCCGCAAGGAACTGCTGCCGGGCAGTGACCTCGACGTGCTGATGCTGCATGACGGCAGAGACGGCATCGCCAAGATCGCCGACCGGATCTGGTACCCGGTCTGGGATTCCGGTGCGCACCTCGATCACGCCGTGCGGACCGTCCCGCAAGCGCGGCGCGTGGCCCGCAGCGACCTCAAGGTCGCACTGGGACTGCTGCACGCCAGGCACGTCGCCGGCGACCTGGACCTGACGACCCGGCTGCGCGAGGTCGCGCTCGACGACTGGCGGTCGAACGCTCGCACCAGGCTCGCCGAGCTCAAGGAGCTGCACGAGGAGCGGACCAGGCTGCACGGCGAGCTCGCCTTCCTGCTTGAGCCTGACCTGAAGGAGTCGCGCGGCGGGCAGCGTGACGTGCACGCCATCCAGGCCATCGCCGCGGCCTGGGTCGCCCCCGCGCCTGGCCCCAAGGTCAGGGCCGCCTACGAGCAGATCCTCGATGCCCGCCACGTCCTGCACGAGGTCACGGGACGGCGCCTTGACCGGCTCGTGCTTGAGGAGCAGGACGAGGTCGCCCGCACGCTTGACCTGCTTGACGGTGACGCGCTGCTGCGGCAGCTCGCCGGCGCGGGCCGCACCGTCGCCTACGCGGTCGACCACGCCTTCCGCCAGGCGGACCGGGCCGGCGGACGCCGGGCGATCGGCGTGCGGATGCGCCGGGGAAAGCCGGACCGCCGCCCGCTCGCCGACAGCGTGGTCGAGCAGGACGGCGAAGTGGTCCTCGCCCGCGCGGCGTCCCCCGCCACCGACCCGGTCCTCGTGCTGCGGGCCGCCGCCGCGGCCGCCCAGGTCGGACTTCCGCTCGCCCCCCGCGCGCTTGCCCGGCTGGCCGAATGCCCTCCGCTGCCCGTCCCGTGGCCCACCGAGGCCCGCAACGCCCTGCTCGCCCTGCTCGGTGCCGGGCCGAGCGCCATCGCCGTCTGGGAGGCACTTGACCAGGAGGGCCTGCTCGCCGCGCTGATCCCGGACTGGGACCGGGTGCGCAACCGCCCGCAGCGTAACCCGCTGCACCGCTTCACCGTCGACAGGCACCTCGTCGAGTGCGCGGCCAACGCCGCCGCCCTGGCCCGCGACGTATCGCGGCCCGACCTGCTGCTGCTCGCCGCGCTGCTGCACGACATCGGCAAGGGCTGGCCCGGCGACCACAGCGTCTCCGGCGAGGTCGTCGCCCGCGACGCGTGCAAGCGCCTCGGCCTCAACGAGGCGGACGTGCAGCTGGTCGCCGACGCGGTCCGGCACCATCTGCTGCTCCCCGCCGTCGCCACGCGGAGGGACCTTGACGACCCGATGACCGTGCAGCACGTCGCGACGACGGTCGGCTCGCGGACGCTGCTTGAGCTGCTGCACGCGCTGTCCCAGGCCGACGGGCTCGCCACCGGTCCCGCGGCGTGGAACGACTGGAAGGCCGGCCTGGTCGCCGATCTCGTCCGGCGGGTCAGCGCGGCGCTTGACGGCGAGCCAGTGCCCGAGCCTGTCCCGCTGCGCGAGGACCAGCTCGCCCTCGTCGCCGACGGCGGCACGGCCGCGATCGTCGACGGCAACGAGGTCACGGTCGTCGCCCCGGACCGCCCCGGCCTGCTGTGGCGGGCCGCCGGGGTGCTCGCGTCGCACCGGCTCGCGGTCCGCGGCGCGAACGCGACCGCGGTCGGCGACACGGCGGTCACGGTCTTCAGCGTGGTACCCGAGTACGGCGACCCCCCGGACGCCGCGCTCGTCACGGCGGACCTGCGGCGAATGCTCGAGGGCAGGCTTGACGTCGAGGACCGGCTTGAGCGCAGGGCCAGGGCGGTGCGCCCGCACGGCACGAGCGCGCCGCCGCCCAAGGTGGCGCTCGTCGACAACGCCTCGAACGTCGCCACCGTCGTCGAGGTCCGCGCGCACGACGAGCCGGGCCTGCTGTGGCGCATCGGCCGCGCCCTCGGCGAGTGCGGCCTGAACGTCCAGGCCGCCCGCGTCGAGACGCTTGGCGCCGAGGCGGTCGACGTCTTCTACGTCACCGACGCCACGGGCGGCCTGCTCACCGACCCCGAGCTGCGCAAGCGCACGGCCAAAACGGTCCTCGCCGCCCTCACCCCCGCCTCCTAGCCGGCTCGTGGCCGCAGCTTTACTGGGCCCCCCAAGTGCGGCAGCCGCCCCGCCTGCATACCCCTGTGGGGTATCTATCCGGGATCGCAGGTACTTTAGGCCCGTCGGGGCCCGTCGGATTTCAAGTTGCGCGTCCCGGCTGTGTCGCGGTGGCGCGGGCGGTTCGTTTCGCGGTTTGGCTTTGCTTCTGGCGGGTGCTGGGGTGCCGTTGACCACTGAGATCGCGGGTCATCCGGGTGCCTGGCCCCCGGGGGCCGGCCGGTTCGCCGGTTATGCCCCGGTTTGCCGGTGCTGCGGGCAGGCTTGTTTCATGATCGCGGGTCATGCGCGGCGGATTTCGCCAATTTTGACCCGCGGTCACTGAACAGGCGCGTTCTGGGCGGCGGTTTGCCCGGTTTTGCGGTGGTCAGGGCGCAAACGCTACTCGCGCGCGACCGGAATTCCAGTAGCGATCGCCAGGTGTCCTGGCGGCAAGCGCGTCAGGTCTCCCGGACGAATGCGGCGACGATTGCGCCCAGTTGTTCCCCCGCGTCCTCCTGGAGGAAGTGGCCGGCGCCTTCGAGCACCGGGTGCGGCCGCCCCGCCGCGCCCGGCACGGTGCGCTTGAGCGCCGGTGCCATCGGCCCGGTGATCGGGTCGCGATCGCTGAACGCCACCAGGAACGGCTTGTCCCACGCGGCAAGCTGCCGCCATGCAGCCCGGTTGGCCGCGGACGCGGGATTGTCCGGCGTGGCCGGGACAAGATCAGGCATCGCCCGAACGGCGGCGGCATGAGACGGATCGGGGAACGGCGCGTCATACCCGTCGAGGACCCCTGGCGGCAGTGTTGTCTGGCACCCCGATTGCACGAGCCGGGAGACGCTCAGCGCCGGTGCGGTGCGGACCACCTCGCGGAACCGCAGCCACACGTCGGGCATCGGCTGGTCGCCGGTCGGCAGCCCGGTGTTGGCGGCCACGACCCGGGCGAACCGGTCCGGATGCTCCGCTACCAGCCGCAACCCGATCAGCCCGCCCCAGTCCTGCCCGACCAGCGTCACGCCGCTGAGGCCGAGCGCGTCGAAGGCGAACGCCCGGATCCACTCCACGTGCCTGGCATAGCTGTGGTCGGCGATCTCGGCCGGCTTGTCCGAGCGCCCGAAGCCGATGAGGTCGGGCGCGATAGCGCGCAGCCCGGCCCCGGCCAGCACCGGCATGACCTTCCGGTACAGGAACGACCAGCTCGGCTCCCCGTGCAGCAGCAACACGGGCTCCCCGGTCGGCGGGCCGGCCTCAACGTAGGCCAGCCGCAGGCCGCCGACGTCCACGTAACGCGGTTCATAGCCGAAGTCGGGCAGCCCGGCGAAGCGCTCTTCTGCCGTTCGCAGCACCTTCACCCGACGATGTCCCGCAGCGCGCGCATGGACGCCAGCCTAGCCCCGGGGCGCCGCCGCGCGGGTCTTACTGGTCGGGGAAAAGCGCGGCGCTCAGGGTGGTGCGGACCCAGCCCTCCAGCTGGTCGTAGTTGTAGCCCGCCTGGCGTACCAGCTGGTGGTGGGTCTCCGGGCTGGCGATCGCCCAGGCGGTGTCGGCGGCGCTGGCGGGGGAGAGCCCGGGGCGCAGCGCCGGGGCGGGGACCTGGGCGAGCATGGCGTGGAAGGTCTCGCGGCGCATCTCGCTGAGCCGTTGCCAGTCGGCGGCGATATCGGGGTCAGTGGCGGCAGCGTCCCGGTAGGTCTGCCAGCCGACCGCCGCCCGCTCGGCAAGCAGCCGGTACTGGCGGGCGAGGTGCGCCACGAGGCGGCGGGGGTCGGCGGCGGCGTCGGGGCTGAGGGTGGCGGTCATTACGGCCGGCGGCTTCCCTGCCGTCAGCGGGTCGTCGTCATCGCCGGTCACGGCGGTCCCCATGACCGCCTCCAGCAGGTTCCGCTTGTTGCCCCAGTCGTTGTACAGGCTCTGCACCGAGACGCCGGCCCGGCTGGCGATGCGGGTCACGGTGGCCGCCGCGTAGCCCCGCTCGGCGAACTCGGCCCCGGCGGCCGCGAGCAGCCGCCGGCGGGTCTCGCGCCTGGTGGCCGCACCGGCTTCCCGCTGCCGGCTGACCCGCCGCGTCCCTGCCTGCGCTTGGCCGGACGACGCTGTGCTGGCCGACGCTGTGCTGGCCGACGTTGGGGCGGGCGGCGGCGGCTGGCTTGTCCTGGCGGCGTTCTTGTCCGGGCTGGTCATGACGCCATCCTACTATGCTCTTGACTGCCATTCAAAAGCTTTGTAATGTAACTCTAAAGCATAGGTTCCAGAGTTTAGGAGCAGGAGATGACAACGACGAACCTTCTCCCGGCCAAGTCCGCGCCCGCGGCCCGCGCCGTCCGGCCCGGCACGGTGACCGCGGTGGTATGCCTGGCGCTGGCCGCGGTGGTGGCCGCGATGTCGTCGCTGAACGTGGCGCTCCCCGGCATCGCCAGGGACACCCACGCCACCCAGACACAGCTGGCCTGGGTCATCGACGCCTACTCCCTGGTATTCGCCGCGCTGCTGCTGCCGGCCGGCGCGATCGGCGACCGTTACGGCCGCCGCCGGGCACTGATCGTCGGCCTGTCGGTCTTCGGTGCCGGGTCGGCGGTGGCCATGACCGCGCACTCCGCGGCCGAACTGATCGGCTTGCGGGCCGTCCTGGGCCTAGGGGCGGCGCTGGTCATGCCCGCCACCCTGTCCACCATCACCGGGACCTTCCCCGGCGAGCAGCGCACCCGGGCGGTCAGCGTGTGGGCGGCGGTGGCCGGCGGGGCCGCCGTGCTGGGGCTGCTCACCTCCGGAATCCTCTTGCAGGAGTGGTCGTGGCCGTCGGTGTTCGGGCTGAATGTCGTCCTGGCCTCCGCCGCCATAGCAGGCACCATCCGGTTCGTGCCCGAGTCCGCTGACCCCAAGGCCCCCCGCGTCGACGTCGGCGGCGCGATCCTGGCCGTGACCGGCATGGTCGCGCTGGTGTACTCCGTCATCGAGGCTCCCACCCAGGGGTGGGCGTCGGTCCGCACGCTGGCTGGCCTGGCCGCCGGCGTCGCGATCCTGGCCGGCTTCGTCGCCTGGGAGTTGCACCGCCGCGCCCCGCTGCTCGACCCGCGGGTCTTCGCCCGCCGGAGCCTGGCCGCCGGCAGCCTGTCGATCTTCGTGCAGTTCTTCGCCCTGTTCGGGTTCATCTTCATCGTCTTGCAGTACCTTCAGCTCATCCGGGGGGACTCCGGGCTGCTGTCGGCCGTCAGCATGCTGCCCCTGGCCGCCGCCATGATCCCCTGCGCCCGGCTGGCCCCTGCCTTCGCCGCCCGGCTGGGCGTCCGGACAGTCTGCGCCGCCGGGCTGGCGCTCATGGCCGCGGCACTGGCCGTGCTCGCTCAGCTGAACCAGGGGAGCGGTCTCTGGCTGCTGGCTATCGGGCTCATCCCCCTTGGGGCCGGAATGGGGCTGGCCATGACCCCGGCCACCAGCGGCATCACCTCGGCCCTGCCTGCCGCCAGGCAAGGAGTCGGATCGGCCCTCAACGACCTCTCCCGCGAAACCGGCGGCGCCGTGGGCATTGCGGTGCTCGGCAGCGTCTTGACCGCCACCTACCAGAGCCACCTCAACCTGGCCCGCCTGCCCGCCGCCGAGGCCGCCGAGGCCCGGTCATCGGTCGCGGTCGCCGCCCGCCTGGGCGGAGTCGCCACCGCGCACGCGCAGACCGCCTTCGCGGACGGAATGCAGCTCGCCCTGCTCATCGCCGCCGGAATCGTCGCCGCGGCCGCCGTCATCGTCGCCGCCCTCATGCGGCCGGGCGCGTCGCCGACGCAGCGCTGAGGCACTCCTTGGAACGCACTGCGGGCCTGGTCACACCGACTCCAGCCGCCCAGGTGGGCGCGGCTGGAGTCAGCCGCACTCGTTCGGGATAGTCCGGAAGCTCAGCCGGCGCGGATCTGTCGGGTCGAGGAAACGCCTTAGCCCGCGCGGGCCGGTAGCCTTGAGGTGTGTTTGAGACGCTCTCCGATCGGCTGACCCAGGTTTTCTCCTCGCTGCGCGGCAAGGGGCGGCTGTCACCGGCCGACATTGACGCGACCGCGCGTGAGATTCGCATCGCCCTGCTCGAGGCGGATGTCGCGCTGCCCGTGGTGCGGCAGTTCATCGCCCGGGTCAAGGAACGCGCCGCGGGCGTGGAGGTGTCGCAGGCGCTGAACCCGGCGCAGCAGGTCATCAAGATCGTGCACGAGGAGCTCGTCACGATCCTCGGCGGTGAGACACGGCGGCTGCGGTTCGCCAAGAACCCGCCGACCGTGCTCATGCTGGCCGGCCTGCAGGGTTCCGGTAAGACCACGCTCGCCGGCAAGCTGGCGCTGTGGCTGAAGGAGCAGGGCAACACGCCGCTGCTCGTCGCCGCCGACCTCCAGCGGCCGAACGCGGTGACCCAGCTCCAGGTGGTCGGCGAGCGGGCCGGCGTGCCCGTGTTCGCCCCCGAGCCTGGCAACGGAGTCGGTGACCCGGTCGCGGTCGCGCGCGCGTCCGTGGACGAAGCCAAGCGCACGCTGCACAACATCGTGATCATCGACACCGCCGGGCGTACCGGTATCGACGCGGACATGATGGCGCAGGCCATCGCGATCCGCGACGCGACAGAACCGGACGAGGTGCTGTTCGTCGTCGACGCGATGATCGGCCAGGACGCGGTGGCGACCGCCCAGGCGTTCCTCGACGGTGTCGGCTACGACGGCGTCGTGCTGACCAAGCTTGACGGCGACGCCCGCGGCGGTGCCGCGCTTTCGGTCGCGGCCCTGACGGGCAAGCCGGTGATGTTCGCCTCCACGGGCGAGAAGCTGTCCGACTTCGACGTGTTCCACCCGGACCGGATGGCCACCCGCATCCTGGACATGGGCGACGTCCTCACGCTCATCGAGCAGGCGGAGAAGGCGTTCGACGCCGACCAGGCCACCGACATGGCGAACCGGCTGATGACCGGCGAGGGGTTCACCCTCGAGGACTTCATCGAGCAGCTCGGGATGCTGCGCAAGCTCGGGCCGCTGAAGAACATCCTGGGCATGATGCCGGGCGCGGCGAAGAACAAGGCGCTCCTCGACCAGGTCAACGACAAGGACCTGGACCGGGCCGAGGCGATCGTCCGCTCGATGACGCCGGGCGAGCGCCGCAACCCCAAGATCATCAACGGCTCGCGGCGGATGCGGATCGCCAACGGCTCTGGTGTCGCCGTCGGCGACGTCTCCCAGCTGGTCACGAACTTCTACGAAGGCCAGCGGCAGATGAAGATGCTGATGGGCGGCGGCATGCCGGGCATGCCGGGGATGCCAGGCATGATGGGCGGCCGCAAGGCGGCGGCCAAGGCCAAGGCGGCGAAGAACGCCAAGGGCAAGCGCAGGAGCGGGGACCCGCGCAAGGGCGGGCTCACCCCAGCCCCGGATCCCGCCGAGGCGCCGGCCGCCGCCCAGCCGGCCCCGCAGTCGATGGAGGAACTGGCCGAGATGCTGCGCGACGCGCAGGCGGCCGGCGGCCCCGGAGGGTTCGGCGACGAAGCCGAAGGCCTCCCCGGTCTCCGCGGCGGGCCCTCGGCGCTGCCGCCGGCTTTCGGCGGCGGCCGTGGCTCGAACGTCATTCCCGCCGCATTCGGCAAGCGCGACAAAAAGAAGAAGTAGTCTTGCCCCTCAGTCGGTGAGCGGCGCTAGCGCCGTAACCGTGTTAATCGTGTCGGCTTCCGCTGCTGTCTTGTCCTCGCGGTAGCGCAGTACCCGGGCAAATCTCAGGGCGACACCGCCTGGGTAGCGCGGGGAGCGCTGCACGCCGTCGAAGGCGATCTCGACCACGAGTTCTGGACGTACGTAGACGGTCCAATCGTCGCGGCGGTCCTCAAGCGCCAGCAGTTTCTCTGTCTGCCAGGTCAGCATCTCGTCCGTGAGGCCCTTGAAGGTCTTGCCTAGCATGACCCAGCCGCCATTCTCCGGGTCGCGGGCTCCCAGGTGCAGATTGGATAGCCAGCCGTTCCGGCGGCCGTGACCCCATTCGACGGCTAGCACGACCAGGTCGAGGGTGTGCCGTGGCTTCACCTTGATCCAGCCGGCGCCGCGTCTTCCCGCGGCATAGGGCGTCGTCAGGGACTTCACGACGACGCCTTCATGCCCCAGGGAGACGGCGTCTTTGAAGAATGCCGTTGCCTCCTCGGGATCGTCCGTGACCAGCCTTGGCATGAGCATCGCCTGCGGGACGACGGAGGCCAGTGCGGCGTGCCGTTCGGCGTCTGGCAAGTCGATCAGGTCGGTGCCGCCCAGGTGCAGCGCGTCGAAGAGGAACACCGACAGCGGCACGGTTCCCGCGCTTTGTTTAGCAGCACTGGGCGCGTCGACCTCGCTCGCCGCCCGTGACGCGGTGTCCTGGAAGGCGTAAGGCCGCCCGTCCGCCCGCAGCGCGATCAGTTCCCCGTCGAAGACGGCATCTTGTACCGGGAGCGCGGCCAGGGCGGTCACGACCTCGGGCAGCCGGTCGGTGATGTCATCGAGCGACCTGGTGAACAGCCGCACCTTGCCGTCCGCGATGTGCGCCTGCACCCGGATGCCGTCGAGCTTCCACTCGACCGCCGCCGCGCCGTCGATCCTGCCGAGCGCTTCGTCGATTGACGCCTCGCTGCTTGCCAGCATGGGCTTGAGCGGCCGCCCGACCTGGAGGCCGAAGCGCGCTAGAGCCGCGCTCCCGCCGTCGAGCGCGGCCTGCGCGGCCACCGCCAGCGACCCGCTGAGCATGACCGCCCGCCGCACCTGGGCGACCGGCACCGCGCCGGCCTTGGCAACAGCATCGGTCATCACCCCGTCAAGCGCCCCCTGCCGCAGTTCCCCTGAAAGCAACCGCACGAGAAAGTACTGCTCCTCAGCAGTGGCGACGGCGAACAACTCCGCGACGAGCCGTTTCCTTATCGCCGCGGAGCCCTTGCCCGCAACGGCTCCAATCCGTGTAAACGCCTGGTCCACGGCGAGAACAGTCAATGACGGCGCCTCAGCAGGAGCGGGGACGGAGCGTAGTGCCGCCCATCCAACCCCGATCTGCCGCTGCGGCAGTTCGCCAGACAGGTAAGCCACGACAACGGGAACTTCGTCAGCCGCGGCGGACCGCAACGCGTCAGCAAGCGCCGCAACCTTGGCGAGCCGCGCCGACGTCTGAGAGACAGTCCGCGACACACCAGCCAATTCAGTGAGCAGCATGTTGACCATTGTCGCCCAGGCCGGCCGCGCGGAGGCCGCCAGCCTACGGCCGCCAGCTTGGCGCACCGGAAGACCAGCAGGGCCGGTTAAACCACCCATTCCTACCGTTAAGGCGTCGTCGGACCGGGCAGGTAATCGACAGTCGGCTCCGCAGACAGTCGGCAGCGGAGGGAAGTCATGAGCCAGAACACGGCAAGGCGTGACCCGCATGCGCGGTCCGGAGACGAAGACGTCGCCGACACGCAGGCCCGCCAGCCACAACACAAGCAAGGCGTACGGCCACGCCAGCCCGTCGACCAGCCGGCCGGCGATGGCGGCGTGAGTCCGGACGAGCCGGACGAGGGCGAGTTCGAGCTGATCGGCGACAATGACCTGGGCGCCGCTGACCTCGGCCCCTTCGGCCCGAATGCCTCCGACCCGGACGCCGGTTCCGGACGGGTCAGGAAAATAACCCGCGAGAGCGGCCGCGACACCGGGAGACGATGACCCGGGTATTGGCGCCGACCCGGGACCATCCGGGCCCGCAGGCGACTGACCTGGAAGTCACCCGTCAAGGGGGATGTGGGCGGTCAATGGTGGCGCTGAACTTAAGGCCTCACCTAGCCGTGGGACGGTGACCCGCCGTTCTGCACTGATAGCGGGAGGATCTGTGAGTACCGACACGCCCGTCCTCGACACAATCGTGGACATTACAACCGCCTCGGTTGAGCACAATTCCGTTTCGCCGCGCGATTTCATGCTAGCGAGGCTGGCGGCGCTGATCGCAATGGACGCCCCGCCTGCCTCCTACCTGGCCAACGCCCCAGCTGTCGAGCGGGCGGGGCTGACCCCCAAGGACATCGAGGGCATCATGATCGCCATCGCACCGGTCGTGGGCACGCCCAGGGTGGTGTCGGCAGCTGGCCACATTCTCCGGGCCCTTGGCTTCGCGATCGCCGTGGGCGATGCTGAGATGACCGAGGAAGGCTACGTGTAACCCCCCGGGTCCGCGCTCATCGGCGAACCGAACCGGATCATGTTGCCGTCAGGATCGGCGAGCACGCCCTCATGCTGGCCCCACTCGGTGTCTTCTGGGAGCCGCACATCGCCGCCGGCCGCAAGCCAGGTCTCGGCCAGCGCGTCGGCATCCTCGACGAACAGGTAGGCGGTCGACCGCCGGTCTACCCGCGTATCGAGGTCAGGCTCCACGCCGAGATGAATCTCCGCGCCATCGAAGGTGACGAAGCCGTACCCGCCGCTGTGCCAGTGGCGGACACCGAAACCAAGCCCGCGGTAGTAGGCAAGGGCAGCAACCAGGTTGCTAACTGGAAAGATCGGCGCTACTCGCGTACTCACAAATGCAACTTACCTCGCGGGGCCGCGCGGTGTCGGCCAGCGAGGGCGGCCCGTGCAGCCTGCCTGGCCGGCCCGTGCAGCCAGGCAGGCCGCACGGGTCAGGCAGCCCTCTTACGAGAAGGAGTTACGAAGCAGCGTGCGCGGCAGCACGCCGCCGCCGCCGCGTCTCGCCCGGCGTCCACAGGTGGTACCCGACGGGGAAGAGCCGGATGTTGAACCGCTCGTCCACCGTTCCCCACAGCCCGCGCCGCGCGAACAGCGCGACCGCGATGGCCACGATGCCGAGGACGATCAGGTACCAGGCGTTGTAGGACTGGAGCGTCTGCTGCAGCACCATGTAGACGATCGTCCCGAGGATCGGCCCCTCGATGGTCCCGATGCCGCCGATGATCACCGCGAACGCCATCTCGGCGGTCCACTGCACGCTGAACACGCCGCCCGATGTCCCCGGCACCACCTGAAGCTGCTCGATCGCGAGCACCCCGCCGGCCGCGCCGCACCCGGCGGCAGCGGCGATGAAGACGCCCATCCGCGCCAGGCCGACCCGTACGCCGGAGGACCGTGCCGCCCGCTCGTCGTCGCGGATCGCGGTCAGCGTCAGGCCGATCCGAGACCGCAGCAGCAGGTACACGCCGCCGATGGCGAGCACCGCGACGGTGAGCGCCGCCCAGTAGGTGTAGGCGGTGAGCACCGCCGGGTCCATGCCGGTCAGCCCGGGCAGCGGCATGCCGGTGCCGCCGCCGATGGAGGAGATCTGCTCGATCACGAGCATGACCACCGAGGCGAGCACCCAGGTCGCGATCGCGAAGTAGCCGAGGCGCAGCCGGGCGACCAGCCACCACAGCGGCACCGCGCAGACCCCGGCACCGATCGCGGCGATGAACAGGCCGGCCCACGGCGTGACGCCGTGCATCGCCGGGATCAGCACGAAGTACGCGCCGAGCCCGAAGAACGCCTGCTGCCCGACGGAGACGAGGCCCGCGTACCCGGCGAGCAGGTTCCACATCGAGGCCAGCGTGAGCACGATCAGCCCCTGCACCATGATGCCGGTGGTGCCGGGCCCCACGTAGTAAGGGAACAGGAACAGCACGACGAGCACGGCGAGCGCGCCGATGCCGCTCCAGGCCACGTTCCTGCGCGAGCGGGTTACCTTCAAAAAGTTTTCTTCCGAACGGATGCTGGTCTTCGCGGTCTCTGTCATGACTGAGCCCCTCGGCTGGTAAGCCCCTGCGGCCGGACGACGAGGACGAGCAGGAAGACCGCGTACCCGGCGAGCTGCTCGTACGATGGGTTGATCTGCGCGCCGATCGCCTGAGCGACCCCGAGGACGATGCCGCCGAGCAGGGTGCCCCACAGCGACCCGAGGCCGCCGATGACCACGGAGGCGAAGGCGAACAGCAGGATCGTGTCGGTGCCGATGGTCGGGCTGATCGTGGTGATCATCCCGTCGCAGATCCCGGCTATCGCCACCGTGCCGAAGGCGATCGCGGCCGCGATGCCGAACACGTGCCGGTAGTCCGCGCCGGACAGCTGGGCGGCCTCCCGGTCGTCGGCGACGGCCCGGATCAGCCGGCCGTACTTCGACCGCGTCATGAACAGCTGCAGGCCGAGCAGCACAACGACCGCGAGCACGAGGATGCCGAGGTTGAGCCAGGCGATGGTGATCTGCGACCCGATTGTGAAGGACGCGGTGACGAAGGAGTCACCGACGCCGAGGCCCCGGCTGTTAGCGGTGAAGAACTGCTGCAGGCCGTTCTCGATGATGATCGACAGGCCGAAGGTGACGATCAGCGTGGTGAGCTCACCGCGGCTGATCGAGGCCTGCAGGAGGGACCGCTGCAGCACGTAGCCGAGCACCGCCATCAGCACGACGACGATGGGAATCGACCAGAGGACCGGCACGTGAGTGACCGCGATGATCCCGACGCCGATGTACCCCGCGACGACGGCGAGGTCGCCGTGCGCCAGGTTGACCACCTTCATGACACCGAACAGCAGGGACAACCCGCACGCGAACAGCGCGTAGAGGCCGCCGGTCAGCAGGCCCTGGATGATGGCGTTAACCCAGGCCATTACGCATCGCTCCTCTGCCCGGGGTCCGGGGGGGTGTGCGGGGACAGTTCCGCTGGGGCAGCGGAGCCGGCACCGAAGTAGGCGGCCTCGACTTGCTCCCTGGTGACCTCGGCCGGCGTGCCCTCAAGCGTGGTGTGCCCCTCAAGCAGGCACTGCAGGTGCGTCGCGACGCGCAGCGCCTGGCTGACGTCCTGCTCGACGAGGAGCACGGTGATGCCGGACTCGAGGACCTGCGGCAGCATCGCGTAGATGCGCTGCACGATCACCGGCGCCAGGCCGAGGGACAGCTCATCGAGCAGCAGCACCCGGGGGTTCGCGACGAGCGCGCGGCCGATCGCTACGGACTGCTGCTCGCCGCCGGACATCTGCGCGGTCTTCTGACCGCGCCGCTCCTGCATCCACGGGAACAGCTCGTAGACACGGTCAATGGTCCACGGCCCGTTGCGGGCGTAGGACCCGCCGACCTTGAGGTTCTCTTCCAGGGTCAGCGAAGGGAACAGCCGCCGGCCCTCGGGGACCATCACGATCCCGGCGGTGGCCCGCTTCTCCGGCCGCACCCCGGTGACGTCCTTGCCCGCGTAGCTGATCGACCCCGAGGTCGGGCGGTGCAGGCCGGCGATGGTGCGCAGCAGCGTGGACTTGCCCGCGCCGTTGGCACCGATGAGGGCGTAGACCTCGCCGGGGTAGACGGCGAGCGAGATCCCGGACAGCGCCCGGAGCTGGCCATGGTGCACCACGAGGTCGCGCACCTCAAGCAGCGGCGCTCCGCTCTCCGTACGGATGCTCATTGCCTGTCTTCCCCTTCAAGCACAGCCTGGATCGTCGAGGCGTCGACGTCGCTGCCGAGGTAGACCTCGCGTACCCGCGGGTTGGCCATGACCTCGGCGGGCGTGCCGTCGCCGATGAACTCGCCGCCGTACAGGCAGGTCATCCTGGAGACGAGGGAGGTCAGCGCGCGAACCACGTGCTCGATCCAGATCACCGCGATGCCCTCGGCGTTGATGCCGCGGACGATCTCCACCAGGACGGTGACCTCGGGATCGGTGAGGCCGCCCGCGACCTCGTCGAGGAGCAGCAGTTGCGGCCCGGTGGCGAGCGAGCGGGCGATCTCCAGGCGCTTGCGGGCGAGCAGGCCGAGACGGCCGGCGGGCACGTTCGCCTCGCCGGCTATCCCCGTCCGCTCAAGCGCTGCCGCGGCCGCCGCGTAGCTGGCCTTGCGGCGCAGGCCGCCGCCCTGCTGGGCGGCGACAAGCACGTTCTCGAACACGGTCATGTCCACGAAAGGACGTGGCACCTGATAGGTCCGGCCGATGCCGAGGCGGCAGCGGGCGGCC
>JAWWPV010000853.1:0-4744 GCA_033854775.1 Trebonia sp. | reverse complement strand
CGATGCGATGGATGAGGCCGACTCGACGTATCCGGGCCACCGGGCAAGCGCTCCAAGCCAGACTCCCCACAGACCTGCCGACTGATAACGGTTCCGCATACTAACCGAAATAGCTGGACCCGGCAGTTGAATGCGTGTAAATCGATATTCTACCCCGGAATGCCGCGACAACCATGGTCTCGGCCCGGTTCTCGGCGATCGCCAGATCCTTTCCTTAGGTGAGGAAATGGCAACGGATTGTCATTAAGAGAAACGGTCACTTCGCCGCGATCGGGCACGAACGGGATGAATTTCCGGCCAATGACGGCTAAGCAGCCTCAGTCCGCGTGGCCGTGCTCAGCGTGCCCGTGCCCAGAGTTGCAGTGCCCGGACGGCGCTGGCACGTCGAGCGTGGGGTTGCGGTCGAAGAAGCCGGTCGGCCTGAGCATGAACCCGGTCCTGGCGACCGGCATCACCGGCCAGTCCTCGGTCCGCACGACGTGCGTCGGCCCGAACGTGTGCCACACGACGATGTCCTGGCCGTCGATGTCCCTGTCCGCCGCGATGTACGCGGGCAGCCCGCCGCCGCCGGGGCTCTGGTTCACGAAGTCACCGGCCGGGTAGCGCTGCGCTGGGTCGTAGCGGGTCACCCACAGGGCACGGGAGGCGAAGCCAGCCCGCGCGGCCAGCGGCGAGGCCGGGTCGGCAAGCAGGGACGGCGCCGGCTCCGGGTGCAGCGTGAACGCGGTCGGCTGGCCGAAGCGGTTCGCGGACGTCGTGCTGAGCACCCGCCAGACCCGCCCGCGGGAGGCGTCGCCTGAGCGCGCCGCCGTCGCCTCGGAGGAAAGCCGCGTCACCCGCTGCGCGATCGCGTTGCCGTACGGGTTGTCAGGCCCGATCGGCAGGCCGGTGACGTCGACCTCCTCGACCGCGTTCGCGACCCCGTCGACGGACATGTCGAGCCGGGCGTTAAACAGGTGCTGGTGCACCGGGGCGCCGAGGCCCGGCGCTACTTCGGTCGAGTACGGGTGGTCGCCGCCAGGGTGGGCCGCGGTGAACACGATCCCGGTCATCTTGACCTCGCACTGGATCGTGCCGTCCAGGTAGAAGTACCAGTAGAAGCCGTAGTCGTAGTTGCCGACGGTGGTGAAGTACGACACGACGAGCCGGCGCTGCCGCCGCGACTGCGCCGAGCCGTTGAAGATGTCGGTGTGCTTCCAGAGGATGCCGAAGTCCTCCTCGTGGACGCAGATCGCGTTGCGTACCTCGCGCGGCTCGCCGGTCTCCCCGCACACGACCGCGTCCAGGTAGGTGATCTCACCGAGGCAGTCGCAGCCGAGCTCGAGCGAGTTGACCCACTTGCCGACCAGGTACTCGCCCGTGTCGAAGTAGGCCTGCCAGTAGCGGAACCGGGGATCGCCGTACGGCACCACCATCTCTGGCACCGATGCCCGGTAGATCACCGGCCGCCCGCCCAGCTCGATCTGGTGCAGGGTGAGCCCCTCGCGCGCGTCGAAGCCCACCCGGAGCGACCAGTCCTGCCAGCGCAGCAGGCTGCCCTCCACCGTGAAGCTCGGCCCCTCCGGCTGGGTGATCTCGATGGGCCGCAGCCCGGTGCGCTCAGGCCCGCGCACGGCCGGGTCGTCGTAGTCGCCGGACTCCGCGGGCACCGGCAGCTCGAACTCGTCGACGACCCGCAGCACCTTCTTCTCGATCAGGTCCACGTGCGCGGTGACGCCGTCGACCGGGTGCGCCCAAGCCAGGTCGTGCTCCCTGGCCTGCACGAAGGCGAGCACGCGGACCATCCGCCGCTGGTCGTCCTCGGCCGGCGCGCGGAAGGCGCCCGCCGTGATCGGCGCGATCCGGATCTTGCTCATGTCGGTCAGCCCGCGCCGCGCCAGGGCCGCCCGCCAGTCCGGGTCGGCGGCCATGATCTCCTCGACGAGGTGGTACTCGGAGTCGATGATCGGCAACTGCCCCTCCGCCGCGAGGTCGAGCGTGCGCGCGCTGACCACGCTGCCCGCGGTGAGCGACACCACGACGTCGGTGGACTCGCCGGTCTTCAGGTTGAGCAGGAAGGCCCGCAGCCGCCGGTCGACGCGCCCCGGTTGGGAGGCCCCGTGGTTGAAGACGCTGCCCAGTACCTCGTCCTTGGCCGGCTCCGCAAGCCCGTAGTAGGCGAACCGGACCGGGTCCGCGAGCAGCCCGGCGGCCGCCATGATCTCTCTCCCCGCGAGGTACTCATCGGCGGTGGCCGGGTCGAGCGGATGCGGATTCGCGGTCATGGGCTGTCTTCTCCCTTGGTGAGGTGCGGAGTTGAGGTTCCGAACGGCTGGTGGTGTCTCTGGGTGCGCCGCGGTCACTCGTCGGCGATGATCGAGCCGACCCGGTCGCCAAGGCCCGGGTCCCGGCGGCTCGCCCAGACGGCGTAGCCGACCGACACCACGATCACGCCGAGTGCGGCGTACGGGAACCAGTTGAGCGGCGCGACCTGGCCCGGCTTGACCAGGTAATACATCGGCACGCCGACGGCGATCATGCCGAGCACCGGCAGCACCGCGTGCCTGAGGACGTTGAACTCCTGCGGGCGGTACTTGCGGTAGTAGAACGGCAGCGCCAGGTTGGCCAGGAAGTACACCACGAGGATGAGGATCGTGCCCATCGTGGACGAGTCGACGAAGTAGTTCAGCGCGTTCATCTGGCCGCTTTGCTTGGACCCGCCGGTCAGGTGCAGCAGCGCCCAGACCAGGATGATCACCGTCGCGATGGCGATGAAGGCGAAGATCGCGTTAACCGGCGTCCGCCGCGTCGGGTGCACCTTGCCGAGCCAGCGCGGCAGCAGTCCCTCCCGGCCGGCGTTGACGACTAGCCGGGCCTGCGAGTTCACCGCGGAGATCAGCACCCCGAGGGTAGAGGTCAAGCCCGCGATCCAGGCGAACCCCGCCAGCCACCCGGCGACGTCGTGGGACACGTTGATGAACGGGATGACCGCGCTGTTGAGCGCGGTGACGTTGTACAGGAACCCGGTCGCGGTGGCGTACGCGTACAGGACGTAGCCGACCAGCATCAACGCCACCGACATATATACCGCCCGCGGCACGTTACGCCGGGGGTTGTTGGTCTCCTCCGCCAGCGCCGCGGAGTTCTCCCAGCCGATGAACAGGTAGACGGCGAGGGGGAACCCGGCCGCCAGCCCGCTGAAGCCGTTGGTGATGTGGCTGGGCTCGAACGGCACCGGGGACAGGTGCCCGCCGTTCTTGATGAGTGCGGCGACGGACACCACGACAAGCACCAGCATCTCGAAGCCGAAGAACAGCCCGGCCAGCTTGGTGGACACGGCCACGCCGCGGTACATCATGACCATCGCCCCGGCGGTGAAGATCACCGAGAAGTAGACCCACGGAATGTCCACGTTGAAGTAGTACTGCAGCAGCATCGACAGGTAGCCGCCGCAGATGGCGAGCACCGAGGAGATCGCGATGATGTAGCCCGCGCCGCACAGCAGCGCGGTGGTCACGGCGCTCGTGCCGCCGAACGTCTTGCCGATGAAGGTGATGAACCCGCCGGTCGACGGGTGCGCGCGGGAGAACTGGGACAGCGTGTTGCCGAGCAGGGCGATGGCGACGCCCGCCACGATGATCGTCAGCGGCGCGGCTATTCCCGCCGTGAGGAAGAGAAAGCCGGCACTGAAGTAGAAGCTGTACGCCGGGCCGATGTTCGCCATCGTCGAGGCGGAGATGTCGATGAGGCCGAGCGCGCCGCGGTGCAGGCGCTCCGGCGCTTCTGGTGCCTTGGTTTCCGAGAACGGAACAGGTGCCGCTTCGCTCATGGTGTACTCCCGGAGAGTCCTCACTCCCGGCACGCTCGTCGTCGTTGGCAAGCGCTTTCCGGTTTCCGTGAAAATACCGAAAAGCACCGGTTGCGCGCAAGGCTCAGCCAGGTGCCCGTCTTGCCGGCGGCCGTGCTGCCGGCGGATGGGGCCGCGTGCTGTCCCGCAGCACCACCTCGCCGGGGACAGGGACGACGCGCGGCCGTGACGGCGCGTCGTCGCCGAGTACCAGCCGGGCGGCGATCTCGCCGAGCCGCTTGAGCGGCAACCGCACCGTGGTGAGCGGCGGGTAGACGTCGCGCAGCGTCGAGATGTCGTCGAACCCCGCGAGCGCGATGTCACCGGGGACGTCGATGCCCGCGGCCCGCAGCCGCGCGAGCGCGCCGACCGCCATGATGTCGCTCACCGCGAACACGCAGTCGGGCAGCGGCTCGCCCGCCGCGAGGATCTCGCTCATGGACTGGTAGCCGCCGTCCCTTGACAGGTCACCGTGCACGACCCGCGCCGGGTCCAGCGCCACCGACCAGGCGTCAAGGCCGTCACTGAAGCCGTTGGTCCTTTCCTGCCCGGTCAGCAGGGAGCGCGGCCCGGCCAGGACGGCGAACCGCCGGTGCCCGAGGGCGGCGAGTGCCCTGGCCAGGGCCTCCGCGCCCGCCCGGTTCTCCGGCAGCACCGTGTCCACGCCGAGCAAGTCCTGGCCGATGCAGGCCGCGCGGCCGCCGGACCTGGTGAACGCGTCGAGCTCGGCGCGCAGCGCCTGCCTGGCGGCGGTATTGTCCGACCTGCTGCCCACCCGGACCACGGCCCGGGCCCGCTGGGCGCGCATCAGGGCGACGTACTCGCGCTCGGCCTCCTCGTGCGCGGCCGTGCTCGTCATGCACACCAGGAGCCGCCTGCTTTCCGCGGCCTCGATGAGGCCGGCCGCGATCGAGGAGA
>JAWWPV010000852.1:0-13922 GCA_033854775.1 Trebonia sp. | reverse complement strand
CCGAACGTCCACCGTCTTCCGGTCAGCCTGAACAGCATGCGCGGACCGGCTCAGAACTGCGCCGAGTACTGAGCCGTGTCGATGCGAGCCTCGATCACCAGCGGGCGGATGCGGTCCGTCCCGAACGCGCCCGATAGCACCTTCTCCAAGGCGGACACGCTCTCCACGCGCACGCCGTCGCAGCCGAGCGACTCGGCCAGCAGCGGGATGTCCGTCCGGTCCACCGAGGTCGCGGCCAAGGGGTAACCCACCGAGGCCTGGTGCAGCTCGATCCGGTTGAGCCCGCCGTCGGAGAACACCACGACGACCAGGCCGAGCCCGAGCCGCGACGCGACGGACAGCTCGGAGGCGGTCATCGCGAACCCGCCGTCCCCGGTCATGCAGACGACCGGCGTCCCCGGCCCCGACGACAAGGCGGCACCGATCGCGGCGGGCAGCCCGAAGCCCATCGCGGACAGCCCGTTGGTGATCAGCGTCTGCCTGGGAGCGAACGTCGTCCACGCCTGCCCCGTCATGATCTTGTGGGACCCGACGTCCGCGGTGACCACCGTGCCGGCGGGCGCGGCCTCCCGCACCGTCTCCACGAGCTCGGACGGGTTCAGCCGGCCGACCGTGTATCCCATGTGGTACGCGGCGTGCAGCGCGGAACGGTGCGCCCTGACCTCCGCCTCCGACCAGCGCGGGCCGTCGTCCCAGTTGGCCAGGAACCAGGCGAGCGCGGTCGCCACGTTGCCGACGACCTCGATGCCCGCCGGGTACACCTGGTCGGTGTTCGGCACAGTGTCCACGTGCAGCACGGGCACGGACAGCCGCCACGGCGTGATCAGCTCTACCGGGTCGAACCCGGCCGTCACGATCAGGTCCGCCGACGCGAGCAGCTGCCAGATCACCTGGTGCCCCGCCATGTCGAGCGTCCCCGCGTACCACGGGCTGTCCTCGGCGAGCACCCCCTTGGCCATCGCGCCGACCACGACCGGCAGCCCGGCGTGCGCGGCAAGCTCCGTGAGCACGCCCGTCGCCCCGCAGCGCACCGCTCCCGCCCCGGCGAGCAGCACCGGCCGCCGCGCCGTGCGCAGCGCGCGCAGCGGCTCGTCACCGAAGAATTCAAGGCCCGCGCCCGCCGAGGTGAGCGGCGGAACCTTCCCGTCGCCCCCGGTGCCCGTCCCGCTTTTCCCGAACGAGTCCATGGTGACTGTCAGGTGCACCGCACCGGGCCGTTCCGCCGTGGCGGTCCGCAGGGCGCGGCGCAGCACGGGGTCCGCCGACGCCGCCTCTAGCCGCGCGGTGAGCTTGGTGACCGGTGCGAACAGCCGGTTGTGGTCGATCAGCTGGTGCGTCCAGAACTGCTCGCGCGAGCTGTCCACCTGCCCGGACACCGCGAGCAGCGGCACCCGGTCAAGCTGCGCGGACGCCACGCCGTTGAGCAGCGCGGTCGACCCGGGGCCAAGCGTGGAGAGGCAGGCGCCGACGGTTCCCGTGCGCATCGCCGCGCCCTCGGCCATGAACGCGGCGGACGCCTCGCGGACCGCCGAGACGACCTCGGGGCCGTCCAGGCGGGCCGCCTCGATGAACTCGACGAGGGACTCCCCCGGGTACCCGAACACGTGCGTGACCCCCGCCTGGCGGAGGTAGTCGGCGAGCAGGGCCGCGACCGTCCGTTCTGGGTTCATGTCATTAGTCCCCTCGCACCGCACATGGAAAGAGATCGAGCGGTGATTACGATAGTGAACGACCCTGGCCGGGTCACGGCCTGGCACCGCCTCCCGCCGGGAGCCCCTGGTCACCGCCTGGCCGAGAGGACCGGAACCGCGAGGGCGGCGGCCAGCCCGACGGCCGAGGCGATCGCCGTGGCCAGGTACGCCAGGCCGAACCCGGCGTCCAGCCGGCCCGCGAGCGCCGGAACAGCCAGGATGAGCGCGTCGGCGATCGCCAGCATGGGCAGCAGGACGACGGCCTTGGCCAGGACGAACACGGCCGTGCTCGGGCCGGAGAAGGTCTCACCGCGCAGCACCCCCGACTCGGTGCCGCGGTCGGGCAGCTCGTAAGCCAGGCCAACGACCAGCCCGCCGAGCACCGCCCAGGCCAGCGTCACCGCGGTGGGACCGTCAAGCGCGCCGGCCCCGAGCAGCGCGCAGAACACGAGGAGAACGGCGACGGGCGCGATGGCCATGATGGCCTGCGTGCGCCGGGCACGGGCCAGTACCTCGGCGTTGCGCCGGATCAGGACGGACAGCTGCCGGACCGGCAGGAGCGGGCCGCCCCGGCGGCCGTGCGCACGGGGACCGGTTGCGTTCGCCGCCGCCACGGGGACCGGGGGCTCGTCCTCCCCGTCCCCGGTGTCGTCCCCGGCGGCCGCACCGCCGGGGAAGGCCAGGCCGGGACGGCCTGCGGAGTGCGGACCCGCCCCGTCGGGCAACAGGACCGCCGGGCCCGGGGCGCGCGGCGTGGTGGGGATCAGGGTGAAACCCGCCCTCGTTCGGGAAAAATGGAAGAAGCGCCGTGACCAAGCCGCGGCCGGGTCGCCAAGGCCCGCCAGCCGCTCGTATATCTCTTCCAGGCTGTCCGCGCCGAAGTAACCGCGGGCCGCCGCGGGCGTGCCGAAGAACGCCAGGTGGCCGCCGGTCGCGAGCACCGCCACCTTGTCGCAGCGGGCGGCGTCCAGCGGGCTGCTCGTGGTGAGCAGCACGGTCATGCCGCCGCGGGAGAGACGACGGAGCAGCCGCAGCGCCTCCGTGGCCTGCGCCGGGTCGAGTCCCGCCGTGGGCTCGTCGAGGAAGAGCTGCCTGCGCCCGGCCAGCAGCTCGGCGGCGACGGCGGCGCGCTTGCGCTCGCCGGGGTCGAGGGCGGCGAAGGGAA
The DNA here is from genome assembly GCA_033854775.1 of Trebonia sp. GTDB lineage: Bacteria > Actinomycetota > Actinomycetes > Streptosporangiales > Streptosporangiaceae > Trebonia. The sequence goes on along the minus strand of JAWWPV010000852.1, from coordinate 11,066 downwards.
CGGTCGCATCGGCGGTCAGCCCGACCATGCCGAGCGCGTACTCGACGGCCTCAGGAGTGGCGCGCGCACCGCGCAGCGCGGCGCTGTAGCGCAGCACCCGGGCGAGCGGGAGTACCGGGTAGATCGTGTCACCGCGCGGGACGTACCCGATCTGCCCGGAGGGCGGGCCGTCCGGCGGGCGCTCGTCGCCGGGAACGTGCCGGAGGACCGTGCCGGATGTCGGCGGGCACCGCCCCGACATCGAGTTGAGCAGCGTCGCCTTGCCCGATCCGCTGCCGCCGATGATCGCCACCAGCTCGCCCTGACCAACAGTTAGCGAGACATCACGTACCGTGACTTTCCCAGCGCGGGTGCGGTAGGTGACCGCGCGCGCCTCGATGGCCGCCTGCACGATCCCTATTGTCTCCGCCTTCCCGCGCGTGTCGTCCGTCGGGGCCGGCCACGGCCTGCCGATACTGGAAGGCATGACCGTCTTCGCCTTGCTTGCCGGGATCGCGATCGGCATCGCGCTCGGCTACCTGCTGGCCCGCAACCGTCTGGGCACGGCCGCCGCGACTGCGACCGAGCGCGCCCGCGCGGCCCAGGAGCGGGCGGCGATCCTGGAACGCGGGGCGGCGGAGCGGACGGCACTCGCGGACGGCCAGCTCGCGCAGCGGTTCGACGTCGAGCAGCTCGTCGGCCCGATGCGCGAGACCCTGGCCCGCGTCGAGCAGCAGCTCCGCGAGTCCGATGTCGCGCGGGCCAGGTCGCACGCCGAGCTGGCCCAGCAGGTCGAGTTCACCAGGCGCGGCGCGGAGCAGCTCCGCGAGCAGACGCAGTCCCTGGTCACCGCGCTCAAGCGGCCGGAGGCGCGCGGCCGGTGGGGCGAGCTCCAGCTGCGCCGGGTCGTTGAGCTGGCGGGCATGGTCGCGCACGTGGACTTCGACGAGCAGGTGATCATCGAGGGCGGGCTGCGGCCGGACATGGTGGTGCGCCTGGCGGGCGGCAAGAACGTCGTCGTCGACTCGAAGGTGTCGCTCGCCGCCTACCTCGAGGCCGCGTCCACGGCGGACGAGGCCGTCCGCGATGCCCGGCTGGCCGCCCACGCCAGGCACCTGAAGACGCACGTGGACCAGCTCGCGTCGAAGGCGTACTGGTCGGCGCTGCCGGAAACGCCGGAGTTCGTGGTCATGTTCGTCCCTGGCGAGGCGTTCCTCGCCCCGGCGCTCGACTACGATCCCGGGCTGCTTGAGCACGCGCTGGCCCGGCGGGTGCACATCGCCACGCCGACCACGCTGGTCTCGCTGCTGCGCACCGTCCAGTACACCTGGCAGCAGGAGAAGCTCTCCGAGAACGCGCGGGCCGTGTTCGACCTCGGCCGGGAGCTGTACGACCGGCTGTCAGGCCTCGGGCGTCACCTGGAGCGCGTCGGCAAGTCGCTGACGTCCGCCGTCGGGTCCTACAACCAGGCGGTCGGCACGCTGGAGACCCGGGTGCTCGTCAGCGCGCGGAAGCTGGCGGCGCTCGGCGTCGTGGACGCGGAGCTGACCGCGCCCGGGCCGGTCAGCGAGACCGCGCGGGTCCTTTCCGCACCGGAGTTTGTCGCGGACGACCGGGCGCCTGAACTACTGCCGTAGCTCGCGCGGGAGCTGGAAGTGCATCCGCTCCTTGACGGCCTCGACCTCTTCCACGTCGCCGAAGCCGAGCGCGGCGAGTTTGCCGAGCACGCCGTCGACCAGCTCCTCGGGCACCGAAGCGCCGCTGGTCACGCCCACGGTCGTCGCGCCGTCGAACCACGCCGCGTCGACCTCGCCGGCGTCGTCGACCAGGTAGGCGGCACGGGCGCCCGCGTCCTTGGCGACCTCGACGAGGCGGACGGAGTTGGACGAGTTCGTCGAGCCGACCACGATCACCACGTCGCAGTCCGGCGCGATCACCTTGACGGCGGCCTGCCGGTTCTGCGTCGCGTAGCAGATGTCGTCGCTTGGCGGGTCGATGAGCTGGGGGAACCGTGCCTTGAGGGCGGAGACGGTCTGCACCGTCTCGTCCACCGACAGCGTGGTCTGGGAGAGCCAGACGACCTTGGCCGGGTCGCGCACCGTGACGTCCGGCGCCCCTTCTGGGCCGTCGACCAGGTGGATGCTCTGCGGTGCCTCGCCGGTCGTGCCGATGACTTCCTCATGGCCGTCATGGCCGATCAGCAGGATGTCGTAGTCGCTCGCCGCGAAGCGCTTCGCCTCGTTGTGCACCTTGGTGACGAGCGGGCAGGTCGCGTCGATGGCCACCAGGTTCCGCCGCCGCGCCTCGTCGCGGACCTCGGGGGCGATGCCGTGCGCGGAGAACACGACGACGCTGCCCTCGGGCACCTCTTCGGTCTCCTCGACGAAGATGGCGCCGCGTTTCTCCAGCTCACTGACCACGTACTTGTTATGCACGATCTGCTTGCGCACGTATACGGGGGCACCGAACTTGCCGAGGGCAATCTCCACGGCTTGGACGGCCCGGTCGACCCCTGCGCAGTAGCCGCGAGGCTTCGCTAGCAGGACCCGGCGGTGGGTCTCAGACATGCTCCCATCGTAGGCGAGTCCCGCCGACCCGTGCGCCAGACGCCCGTCATGTATCGGCCGCCGTCCATGACTTGTTTGATCACGAATTTGGGGTACCAACGGAAAACAGTCGGTCCCACCTTTATTAACCCACAACGGACGAGGTGCCTCCTGCGGCAGACTTGGGTCACCTTTACCCCTTGAGGAGTGTGATATGAGCGCCCCGCAGATGAAAGAAGGCCCGGCGTCGTCGATGCTGCGGGCGATGTTCGCAGGCTTGGGCTCGCTGATGTCCGTGGTGGACAGGGTGCGTAACAAGCCGGCAGCGGAGGCCCCCACCCCGGCGGCAGCCCCCGCCCCAACAGTCGCCAGGACCACCACGCATCCCGAGACTGTCGCGGCTGAGGTCCCCGTGAAGTCCGAGCAGCCCGCCGGGGCGGTGAGCACGGTGGAGCCGGAGGCGGCGCCCGAGCCCGTGGCCGTCGCGGCCGATACGACCCCAGAGCCCGAGCCGGCGACCGAGCCCGAGTCGGCGACCGAGCCGGACACGGCGAGCGCGCTGCCGCTTGCGAACTACGACGAGCTGTCGGTCGCGTCGCTGCGCGCCCGGCTCAGGAACCTGTCCAATGACGACCTCAACCAGCTCATGACCTATGAGAGGGCGCATCAGGACCGGCCCGAGGTGATCAAGATGTTCCAGAACCGGCTCACCAAGATGACGTCAGGGCTCCCGAGGCTGGAGGAGTAGCAAGGTCGGCCCTCGTTCGGGCCTTGTGCCGCATAAGGCCCGAACGAGGCTGGCCCAGGGAACCCACCAGGCTTGTCGATTACCGGCTTGCCGGCCCCGGATGTCGGTGGGGTGTGGTGCCATAGAGGGCATGGCCCTTGAGACGTCCGCGGAAGCGCCTATTCCGGTCCGGACCGTGTTGCAGGCTGTCGGCGGGTGGATCGGCAAGCTCGGCCGGATCTGGGTCGAGGGGCAGATCGCCGAGTGCAAGAAGCGCGGCAACACCGTCTTCCTCACGCTCAGGGACCCGATCGCGGCCGTGTCCGCCCAGGTCATCTGCACGCGCGCGGTCTTCGACGCGGTTAGCCCCGTCGAGGGCGCCCGGGTCGTGATGTTCGTCAAGCCGGATTTCAACGCCACCCGCGGCTCGTTCGCGCTCACCGCGATCGAGATCCGCGCGGTCGGGATCGGCGAGCTGCTCGCGCGGCTTGAGAAGCTGCGCAGGGAGCTCGCGGCGGAGGGCCTGTTCTCGCCGGAGCGCAAGCGCGCGCTGCCGTTCCTCCCCGGCGTCATCGGCCTGGTGTGCGGGCGGGAGTCGGCGGCCGAGCGGGACGTCGTGCAGAACGCGCAGCGCCGGTGGCCGGCCGTCCGCTTCAGGATCGAGCAGTCCGGGGTGCAGGGCCCGTACGCGGCGGGCGAGGTCATCGAGGCGCTGCGGAAGCTGGACGCGGACCCCGAGGTCGACGTGATCGTGATCACCAGGGGCGGCGGCTCGCTCGAGGACCTGCTCCCGTTCTCCGATGAGGCACTGCTCCGCGCGGTGGCGGCCTGCCGGACGCCCGTGGTCTCGGCCATCGGGCACGAGCAGGACACCCCGCTGCTCGACTACGTGGCGGACGTGCGGGCCTCCACGCCGACCGACGCGGCCAAGCGGATCGTGCCCGACGTGGCCGAGCAGCTCGCGCTCGTCAGCCAGCTGCGGGACCGGGCGCGCCGGTCGGTACGCGGCTGGCTCGACCGCGAGCAGGCATGGCTTAACGGCACCAGGTCGCGCCCCGCCCTCGCCGACCCGGTCCGCGAGATCGAGCGCCAGGCCGAGCAGGTGGACGCCCTCATCGGGCGCGCCCGCCAGTCGGTGGACTCGAGCCTCAAGCGGGCCGGCGACGACATCGCGCACACGAAGGCCCGGCTGCTCGCGCTTTCCCCCGCGGCGACGCTCCGTCGCGGCTACGCGATCGTCCAGCACGAGGACGCCACGGTCGTCCGCTCGGCGACAGATGTCTCCGCTGGTGAACGGCTGACGGTACGGTTCACGGAGGACCAGCTAACCGTTCTCGCCGATCACGAGTAGGATTTTTCCGTGACAGATCGTGAAACCCTCTCCTATGAGCAGGCGCGCGATGAGCTCATCGGCGTGGTGCGGCGGCTTGAGGCGGGCGGGCTCACCCTTGAGCAGTCGCTCGACCTGTGGGAGCGCGGCGAGAAGCTGGCCGCGATCTGCGCCGAGTGGCTGGACGGCGCCCGCGCCAGGCTGACCACCGCCATGGCCGCACGCGACACCACCGACCAGGACCCCGAAGAACCGGGCAAGAACGGGGCAACCACCCCGAACGCCCCCTTTTAAGTCACACCACCGCGGGATACCGGGTGCCCGCCGCGCAATCTAGGCTGTAAGCATGCGCGTGGATATCTGGAGCGACGTTATCTGCCCGTGGTGCTACGTGGGCAAGGCCCGGTTCGAGAAGGCGCTTGACGGCTTCGCGCACCGGGACGAGGTCGAGGTCGTCTACCACTCGTTCGAGCTTGACCCGAACTCGCCACGGGGACAGCGCGAGTCCAACCTGGCGATGCTCGGCAAGAAGTTCGGCAAGTCGCCCGCCGAGGCGCTCGCGCTGGACGACCAGGTCGGCAGCCTTGCGCGGGGCGAGGGGCTCGGCTTCGACTCTGGGCGCCCGGTCGGCAACACCTTCGACGTCCACCGGGTGCTGCACCTTGGCCTGGACCGGGGCGTGCAGCACGCGCTGCTCGGCGCGGTCAACGAGGCCTACTTCGCGCAGGCGCGGGACGTCTTCGATCGCGACGTGCTCACCGAGGTCGCCGCCGGCGTCGGGCTGGACGCCGCCGAGGTCGGCAAGGTCCTCGACGGGGACGCCTACGCCGACGAGGTGCGGCAGGACGAGTTGCAGGCACGGCAGATCGGCATCAGCGGCGTGCCGTTCTTCGTGTTCGACATGGCGCTTGGCGCCTCAGGCGCGCAGCCGGCCGAACTGTTCACCAGCGCGCTGGACCAGGCCTGGGATCGTACGAGCTGACAATCCTCTGACAACGTCGCGCGCGGACCTGGTGCACGTGCGCGCTAAAGGGTAAAGCGGACGTAACGGAGCGGGTAAGGAAGGTCCAAACCATGACCGATGTGAACGTAACCGGTGTTCCGGGGACGCCTGAGCCCGCGATGCACGCGCCGAACAGGAACCTGGCGCTTGAGCTCGCCCGGGTGACCGAGGCCGCGGCGATGGCGGCGGCCCGGTGGGTGGGCCGCGGCGACAAGAACGGGGCGGACGGCGCGGCGGTGAACGCGATGCGCGTGCTCATCAACTCCGTGTCCATGCGAGGTGTCGTGGTCATCGGGGAGGGCGAGAAGGACCACGCCCCGATGCTGTACAACGGCGAAGAGGTCGGCGACGGCACGGGGCCGGCCGTCGATGTCGCCGTGGACCCGATCGACGGCACCCGGCTGTGCGCCAACGGCATGCCGAACGCGGTGTCCGTCCTCGCCGTCGCCGAGCGCGGCTCGATGTACGATCCGTCCGCGGTCTTCTACATGACCAAGCTGGCGACCGGCCACGAGGCGGCGGGCGTGGTTGACCTCGACGCGCCGCCCGCGGCGAACATCGCCGCGGTGGCGAAGGCGAAGGGCGTAACGCCGCAGGACGTCACCGTGGTCATCCTCGACCGGCCGCGGCACGAGGGGCTGATCAAGGCGGTCCGCGCGGCAGGCGCGCGGATTCACCTGATCACCGACGGCGACGTGGCCGGCGCGATCATGGCGGCCCGCCCGGACACCGGCATCGACCTGATGCTGGGGATCGGCGGGACCCCGGAGGGCATCATCGCGGCCACCGCGCTCAAGTGCTTGGGCGGGGTGATCCTCGGCAAGCTCGCGCCAAGGGACGACGCCGAGCGGCGCAAGGCGCTCGACGCCGGGCACGACCTTGACCGGGTGCTCACCACCGACGACCTGGTCTCGTCCGAGGACTGCTTCTTCGCCGCTACCGGCATCACCGACGGCGAGCTGATGGCCGGCGTCCGCTACCAGCCGGGCGGCGCGACCACCCACTCGCTCGTCATGCGCTCCCGGTCAGGCACCATCCGCTCGATCCGCAGCGAGCACGCCCTCTGGAAGCTGAGCGCCTACAGCACGGTCAAGTACGACTAAGGAGATCTGCCTTCCCCAGCCGGGGAACCAGCGGCGCGGGCGCGGCGGCGTCCGCGCCAGGACCTCGCTGGCGGCGAGCTGGCCGCGGATCTCGATCACCGGGGTCTCGGACGACGTAGGCACGCGCCGCACCGTCCCGCCGCGCTGGCGGCCGAAGATGTTGTTTCCGTTCATGACGACCTCTACCCCGGACGGCACGATCAGCCGCACCCGCCCGAAGAAGGCGTAGACGGTCACCACCACGTGCCGTTCCTGGAGGATCGCCTCACTGAAGTCAAGCACCACATCACCGAACGCGGCCACGCACGTCATGCTGGCCGGCACCACCCAGCGGCCGCGCCGGTCCGCCCCGGCGAAGAGCGCCGTGACCGGCTGCCCGCCGTCCAGCTGGACCGGCTGGTGCTCGGGCGCGGCCAGGTCGCGGGTCAGGCCAGCCAGTTCGCCTAGGGTGCGGGCGGCCAGAGCCCGTGGCATCCGTTCGGAATACTCTTCATGCGAAAGGCGACCGTCGGCGAGCGCGTCACCCAGCAGGGCGACGACACGCTCTCGGTCGCTATCAGACGCCCGGAGATCGCGGGGCGCGGGGCGCGGGGGCATGTTAGGACGATACCTTTCCGTCATGGCAGACGGGTTTTCCCCCGCGGTTGAAACGCAACGGCGGGCACACCCGGGCGATGATGGCGATGTCGATGATGGACGAGCTGGCCCCGGTTGAGGGCATGGGGCCGGTCGGCGAGGTCCGGATAAAGCCGGACCCGGACACGTTCGTCATCGTTCGAGCCGGAATTCAGCCTCGGACGTCACGAAGGCGCATCATTCACGCCCATTGACGAAAGCCCCTGTTACTCTGCTACCGGTTTCCACCTGGCGCACGACTATACGATCGACCTCGTCGATGCGCTGATCAAACAGGGTCTAGAGGTCGAGCACTATTACCCTGAGCTTGGCCATGGCCAGCAAGAGATACCCATCAGGCACGCATCGGCGCTCCGCGCCGCGGACAACCACGTCCTGTGGGCGACCTTCGCGCCCAAGCCGCTCCGCTCGACGGCCTACCTGGCGGTGAAGCGCTCGGAACTTGAGCATTTCCGCATTCACGACGTTGAGCACGAGTGCCGCCAGCACTGGCTGAAGTTTTAGCCTTCAGCCGGCGCCGGCGGCACCGCGTCCGGGTTTCCTCGCTGCGCTAGGCCAGCGGCGTCCCGTCATCCGGCCGCGTCTTCGTGTGGTCATCGTGCTCGGCCGGGCGCTGGTCGGGCACCGATCCTGGGACCGTCCCGCCATCCGGGGTACCGCTCTCGGTGCGGCCGGCACCCCGGCGCCTCATGCGCGGCATTTGGGGCGTTGCCGGATCGATGACCCGGTCGTCGGTGCCGGCCCGGAAGATGGCCTCCGACGGCTTGCCGATGACCGACAGCGGCCTTGCGACGTCCTCTAGAGGCTTGCCCTCGGCGTTGACGCCGAAGATGATCGCGGCGATGCCGCCGAGGATCATCGCCCCCGCGCCGACCAGGTAGCCGACGAAGAGGCTGTTCCGGTCGGTTCCGTTGCCGATGAGGTGCCCGTACCAGTGGGAGCCGAAGGCGCCGAAGGCCTGGGCGATGGCGAAGAACACCGCGATGGACTTCGCCCGGACCTCGAGCGGGAAGACCTCGCTCGCGGTCAGGTAACCGGCGCTGGCGCCCGCGGAGGCGAAGAAGAAGACGACGGCCCAGCAGAGGGTCTGCGTTGTCGCGGTGAGGTAGCCGGCCCGGAAGAACTGGGCGGTGATCGCGAGCAGCACGCCGGCCGTGATGTAGGTGCCGGAGATCATCTTCTTCCGGCCGATGGTGTCGAACAGGCGGCCGAGGGTCAGCGGGCCGGCCAGGTTACCCGCGGCGAACGCGAAGAAGTAGTAGGCGGTGTCGGTGGCCTTGACGTGGAAGAAGAACTCAAGGACCAGGCCGTAGGTGAAGAAGATGGCGTTGTAGAGGAACGACTGGGTGATCATCAACGAGGAGACGAGCGTGGCGCGGCCAGGGTAGTGCCGGAACAGGGTCCGCAGCAGTGCCAGGTAGCCGATCTGATCCGTGGGGCGGATCTCCAGCTCCTTGCTCTCGTCCACCGGCGGGAGCGCGCCCGTGGTCGCGGAGACGTCGTCCTCGATCTCCCTCATCGACGCCTCGGCCGCCGCCTCCCTGCCGTGCATGATCTGCCAGCGCGGTGACTCCGGCAGGTTACGCCGCACGTAGATGATGGACAGCGCGAGGAGCGGGCCGACGATGTACGCGATGCGCCAGCCCCAGAACGCCTCCACGTGGTTGAGCACGAACAGCGTGACGATCGTGCCGAGGATCGCGCCCGCCCAGTACGTCCCGTTGACCGCGAGGTCGATCCTGCCCCGGTACTTGGCCGGGATCATCTCGTCGATCGCGGAGTTGATCGCGGCGTACTCGCCGCCGATGCCCATGCCCGCGACGACCCGGGTGGCGTAGAGGAAGATGAACCAGTGGCCGCCGCTGGGCGTCACGGCGGTCAGGCCGCTGCCGATCAGGTACACGCCCAGTGTGATCATGAAGAGGTTCCGCCGGCCGAGCTTGTCGGACAGCTGCCCGAAGAAGAGCGCGCCGATGACCTCGCCGATCAGGTACCACCAGGCGATGTCGCTGACCGCGCCGGCGGACATGTTGAGCGTGTTCTTGAGCGTCAGGTCGGGCCCGACGTTTGCGGCGATGGTGATCTCAAGGCCATCGAGGATCCACGCGACGCCGAGCGCCGTTACGAGCCGCATATGGAATCTCGACCAGGGCAATCGGTCGATACGCGCCGGAATCAGGCTCCGGATGGACGGGCTGCCCGTCGTGGTGGAGGACGTAGTCGCCATGTGCGCTCCTTGCTCTTCCCGCCATCCCAGTCCCCGCTGCTCAGCGGCGACTTTTCGGTCTGGTTACCCCAGAGTTTCGTGTGCATTCCGAATAACTTAGAGTAATACTTCGTGCGTGAAGGGTCACGCTAGGGTCAGCCTGACTCTCTTGGCACGCCTTGATCGCCTTGATCGCCTTGATCGCCTTGACCCTCTTGACCCTCTTGGCGCGCGGCCGGTGACGCTCTTATAGTTAGCTCTGTGAACGATGTAAGCTTGCCGCTTGAGCGGGCGAAGACCGAGGCAGCCCAGCTGCTCACGGCCATGGGAGCCGTGCGCCGGGTGGCCCGGCGCGCGGTACGGAGCTCGGCCGACGGCGATCCGCTGCCGCCCGCGCGGTCCGAGTTGTTGCGGCTCGCCGCCCGCCGGCCGGGCATCGGCGTGGCGGAGGCCGCAACGGAACTGCGGCTCGCGCCGAACAGCGTCAGCACGATGGTCAGCAAGCTCACCGAGGACGGGCTGCTCAACCGGGGCCGCGGCGAGAGCGACGGGCGCTCGGTCCGGCTGACCGTCACGGAGACGGGTGCCGCCAGGGTCGAGCAGTGGCAGGACATCCGCACCGACCTGGCCGGCCGGGCTCTTGACCGGCTGGCCCCCAGCGACCGGCAGGCCATCGTGGCCGCGATCCCCGCACTGACCCGGCTAGCCGAGCAGATGGAGGACCTTTGACCGTCCTGCGGTGGGTGGTGAACATCCAGCAACCTTCATCGACGACTATGCAGTCCAGCATAATTTCCGGACGCACCCTGCGGACGGAAAGATGACCGTGCTGATGACCACCCACTACATGGACGAGGCCGACGCCTACTACGACCGGATCTCGCTGATACCTTTCCCTTATGCCCAGCGAGGGGATGAACCGTGTTCCATCCCCACTGAACGCTGAGTGCGTCTGCCAACAGCAGCCCGCGGCCGGTCGTTGCATCAGCACTGGCGCTTTTGCGGAGGGCGGTTGCGTCTGCGCCGGTCCACTCGTGCATGAGATTGTCTCCCCTCGGCTGTTGCACCTTTTTGCCGAAGTTTCAGGGAAGTTGCGCCATTTATGGTATCGTGCTGTACCCGACGACGTTCCGGCAACTTCTTAGGTTGTGCTTTGACCGTCCTGGCAGTGAGCACCCCGTTGATTAATGCAGCCACCGCATACAAGTCAGATAAGCTAAGTTCACGCCAGTCTATAGCAACGCGCTCAGTATCAAAAACCACGCTGCTGCCGTCGCGCAAGATGAACCGTGGCTTGCGGATACTCGGCTTGACCTCTATACCCTTGGTGACGCGCTCCAAGAGCAAGCGCCTGAAGCCGTCAGGACCGTTATCATAAGCTTCCGCTATGCTCTGGCCGGCCGATACAGGCAACTGGACATGACGGTGACGCGCTTCAACTATCTGCCCATCCAGTAGCTCAATGGCAGCGACAACCCGATTGCGCATCCGGTAGAACTCGTCTTTTTCTAGCAAGCCGTCTGCACGCTCGTCCTC
>JAWWPV010000851.1:0-4847 GCA_033854775.1 Trebonia sp. | reverse complement strand
CCGACGGCCAAGGCGCCGCTAGGCCCAAACGCCACCGAGGTCACGCTTTGCCCGGACAGATCGACGGGGGTGGGGAGAGTGGCGGTGGGGGAGGCGGCCTGGCCCGCGGTATCCCACAGGTAGACGTTGCCGCCGTCGCCGACGGCCATGGTGGCGCCCCCTGGACCGAACGCCACCAAGCCCACGCCGCTGGTCCCCCCACCGGGGTCGTGGAGGACGTTGATGATTTTCTTGGTCGTGGTGTCCCACAGGTCGACGTCGCCGTTAAACATGCCGACGGCCAGGGTGGCGGTGCCCGGCTTGAACGCCGCCGATTCCACGCTGTGGCTGCCGGCGGGGGCGGTGAGGGTGGCAGACAGCCTGGCCAGCGTCGTGGCCTGCGTCCTGGCCGGGGTCTTGCCGGCCGTGGCGCCGGGGCCGGACGCGAGCAGCCAAGGGATGGCCACAGCGGCTGCGAGGACCGTGCCTGCCAGCGCGATCACCAGGGGATGGCGCCGCGGGTGCCAGGCCAGCTCGCCATCGCCCGGGCCTAGCCCAGACTGGCCACCCTGGCCGGCCGCCACGCCCCGCGTGGGGCCGGGCGTCCTGTACAGGTCCGCTGTCGTGCTCGGTCCCGGTCCCCGTCCCGGAGCCGGGCTGGCTGGCTCGCGGGCCGCAGCGCCGGGGAAGGTGGCGATGCCGCCGGAGCCGTAAGGCGGCAGGCCGAACGTCTCCCGTAGCATGTCGGTGAAGTCCCGGCAGGACGCGAACCGCTGCTCCGGCCTCTTGGCCAGCGCCCTGGCCATCACCCGGTCCGCCGCCGGTGGCATGCCCGGCCGCCACGCGGCCAGCGACGGCGTCGGCTCGGACACGTGCGCCATCAGCACCGCCATCGGCAGGTCCCGCTCGTACGGCACCCTCCCGGTCAGCAGCTCGAAGGCCACGCACGCCAGCGCGTACTGGTCAGCGCGCCCGTCCACGTCATGCCCCTGGACCTGCTCGGGCGCTGAATAATTAGGCGTGCCCAGGTAATCCCCCGCCCCGGTCAGGCTCACCCCGGCCGCGGCGCCCTTGCTCAGCCCGAAATCCGCCAGGTACACGTGATCGGGCCGCCCTGGCCGCTCATCGACCAGGATGTTGCCCGGCTTCACGTCCCGGTGCACCAATCCGGCAGCGTGCGCGGCATCCAGCGCCGACGCCACCGGAGACAGCAGCTCCAGCGCCCGCCCCGGTGGCAGCGCGCCCTCGCGCCGGAGCACCCCCCGCAAGTCAGTGCCCGCCACCAGTCGCATCGCGATGAACAGCACCCCGCCTGCCGCACCCGCCTCATACACCGGGATAACGTGCGGGTCATCAACCCTTGCCGCAGCGCGGGACTCCGCGACGAACCGGCGCCGGAACTCCTCGTCCTCGGTCCACTCAGGCGCCATCACCTTCAGCGCGATCGACCGCCCAAGCCGCTCGTCACGGGCGCGGAACACCACCGCCATCCCGCCCGCCCCGATCCGCGACTCGATCCGGTACCCGGCCACCAGCGACCCCGCCCCGAAACGGCCCCGCACCAGGAAATCCTCGCTCACCGCGCCTCCAGCGCCCGCCGGGTCCCCACCCAGACACTACTCATGAGGCGCTCCCAGCACCGGACAGATCACTGAAAATGCCGACAATTGAAGCAGGCGACGGCTACTCACGGTGATCGCCGGTAAGGGCACCGAAGACGACTGGCCCCGGCTCCCGCCAGACAGTGAAAAGGCAGTTAGCCCGTTTGGCTGTTTCGAAATTTCGTTCGCAACACCGTCTGGGTGGTTAGTCTTCGTCGTCCTCGGGGTCGGCGGGGTCTGGGTCCAGGGCGGGCACGTAGGATGCCTGCGCGGTCTCGGGCTGAGCGCGCCCGGTTTCACCCGTCCCGTCCATCTGCCCAGAAACGATACCGGCCGGCGCCGCCGCAGGGCGCCCGACATTTGCTAACTCTCACGCATAATCATATGACTCAGCGTAGTCTTTGCAGGGTCCGTGGGCGCGGTCGCGATGCCAAGGGGACGAGGTGCACCGGGTGGACACTGGGCGGATCGACGTGCGGCGCGAGCCGCTTGTGGTACGGGACGGGTGCGCACCTGAGCGCATTCCCGCCGGGCGCTGGCCGTCGGACGAGGCGCTTGTCAGAAGCGAGCAGTTCGCGGTCAACGAGGCCATCGCGTTTCTCGCCGACACCGACGGCGACGCCGACGGCGGAGACGGCGACGGCGACCGGCAGGACGGCGAAGGCAGGGACTGGGTGTTCGGCGTGCACGCGCCGCCGGGGACAGGAGTGGCCGAGGTGTTTGGTGACCTCGTCGCCGCGATCGTCACCGAGCGTGCCCAGCGCATCGCCGACCTCGCCGACCCGGCGGCGGCGTTCGGGGAGCCGCGCACCTGGGGGCCGCACACGGTCACCGAGCCGGCCAGGGAACTGGTCGGCTTCGAGATCGTCCTGACGACTCCAGATCCCGGCGACGGGCTGGTCAGGTCGGGCCCTGGACTGCCGCCAATCGGGACGGCATGGCGGGACCGGGCGGCCCGCGCCGACTACTTCGCGTCCACGGCACGGCTCGCCGACGGGGTCGGGGCCTGGGCGATGCTCGCCGCCCGGCTCGGTGACGGGACCGCCAACCGGGCCTTCGCCGAGCGCTGGTGGCACGGCGCGGTCCGCGGCGCCGATGTCCTCTTCCCGCCGGGCGAGTCAATGGCCGCCGCGCTGCGGCGGCTGAAGGGGACGACGGTCTACTGGCCGGCGTGCGTCTCCTGGTTCAGGTCCGCGCTGGAAAAGGTCAGGAACCTGGCAGCGGAACGGATGGAGGCGGCGGCCGCACTCACCCGCCTCTCCCACCTTGAGCAAGCCTGTGAGGAGGCTTCCCTCTCGGTCGAGACGGCGCGGGGCACGCTGGCGGACCTGACGGCGCGCGAGCCCGCGGCCCGCGGGGCGGTGACCTCGGCCGAGGAAGCGTACCGGGCCGCGCTCGCCACCCTCGGGAAGCATGATCTCGGCCGGCCCGAGCTGGCGGCGGTGACCCCGCGGGGAGTCGCGGCGCTGCGGTCGCACCGGGCACTGCCTGTCGCGCTGGCCGGCGGAGTACGGCGGGGCCGGAACATGCGGAGCTGGGCGATCGCGCACCGCGAGCTGCGCGCGGCCTGCGCGACGGCGGAACAAAGCTGGGAGGAGGCCCTGCGCGCGGCGGAAGCGCTGCGGATCGACGTGACCGCGGCGCGGTCAGCCGTCGATGAACGCGCCGCGGCGCTGTCCCGGCTGACCGCGGAGATGGAGCCGCTTGCCACGGCAGTGGCGGCGGCCAGGCAGCGGTGGGGCGATTGCGTTCCTGTCGGTCCCTCGCAGGCCGAGACCGAAGACCCGGCGCTGATCGAGTGGCGCGAGACGTCGGCGCCCTGGGCCGATGACGAGTACGCGAAGGCCCGCGCCGAGGCGTTCATCGCCGCCCTTGAGCTGCACAAGGCGCTTATCGTCGCGCAGGCGGACGTCTTCGAGGCGAACCTTGCCGCCCTGATGGAGCTCATCGCGGCGGATCCCGGGCCCTCCGGCGACACCGGCCCCCAGGGAGCGGACCCGGAGCTGGCCGGCCTGCGGCTGGCCGTGTGGCGGTCATTCTTCCTCGTGGTGCCGGCGGTCCACGTGGCGTTCGACGCGGCGGGATCGCTGTTCGACGGCGTCGGAGCCGACTCGCTCGGCTGGCTGCTCGCCGCCGGCGCCGACCGGCTCGCCGCCGACGACGTGCCCGGACTGCTCGACTGCTTCCACCGCGCAGTCTTCGCCGGGGACACGGTACTCGCGGCAGCCCGCCCGGAGATCGCCGAAACCGCGGACATTTCGGTGCCGGCGCAGGCCACCGCCCAGGACCTCGCGGACCGGGTGGTCCGCTACGGCACCTGGCTGCCGACCGGACCGCCTTCAGGACCGCGCGACGACGCGGAACCCCGCTGGGTCGGCATGCCGCTGCGCGTGGTCCGCGGCCAGGACCGCACCACGGTCGACCAGCGCAACGACCTCGCCTACGACGGCCTGCTCATCACCGACCGGGAGTAGCTATTCAGAGATCCGGCGTCCTGGTGCCCTCGCGCATGGTTCGCAAGTTAAACGCCGCCTATGGCAGCGGATCACGGTAACGTGCCACCTGGTCAAGCACCACGACGCCGTGTCAATTAGAAGATCGGATCATGCCGGCAAGACGCAGGTGGACAGCAGCCGGTAACGGCAGCCGCTCGCGGGTCCGCCGCCCGCTGATCGCCCTGGCGGCCGTCCTGATTGTCGCGACCGTCGTGCTGATCGCGGCGGACACCACGGTGCCACCGACGCCGGCCGTCACCGCCCAGGCGGCCGGAGCGAGCACGGCGCCGTCGAACTGGAAGCTCGCCTTCTCCACGGACTTCCCGGGGACCAGCCTCGATACTTCGACCTGGGCGCGATGCTATCCATGGAGCCCGAAGCCCCCGGGCTGCACCAACTTCGGCAACAGCGACGAAGCGGAGTGGTACCTGCCCTCCCAGGTCCACGTCGAGAACGGCGCGCTCGCCCTGGTGGCGCAGCGGACGCCGACCGAAGGAGCCGACGTCAACGGCAACCCGAAGTCGTACACCTGCCGCTCCGGCATGGTCACCACGTACCCCAGCGTCCACTTCAAGTACGGACTCGTCCAGGTAGTCGCCCGCCTCCCGTTCGGTAAGGGGCTATGGCCGGCGATCTGGCTGATCCCCTCGGACGGCTCGTGGCCGCCGGAGATCGACATCGTCGAGCACTGGGACACGCAAACCACGGCCCGGGCAACCTTGCACACCGGCAAGCAGAACACGCAGCAACGGGGCACCGTCGACTTCCCTGA
>JAWWPV010000850.1:0-3758 GCA_033854775.1 Trebonia sp. | reverse complement strand
GTCGGTCGGCATGATCGGGTTACCGTACCCGGATGCTGCGGCTCCACGACACCGGCACCGGCACCGTGCGCCCGTTTGAGCCCCGCACGCCGGGCGAGGTGTCGATGTACGTCTGCGGTCCAACCGTCTACGACCTGCCCCACATCGGGCACGGCCGCTTCACCCTGACCTTCGACGTGCTGCGCCGGTACCTGCTCGTCGGCTCGCCGGCGACATCCACGACGGGATCACCCAGCGGCTCGTCCGCCTCGCCGACCACCGCGCCGCCGCGGCGGACGCAGTCAGCCGCGACGGCGGACACGGCGGTGACCTGGCGGGACGGGAGCTCGACCGGGCACGCGAGCTGACCGACCTGACCCTCCTCGAGGCCCACGCCGCGCTCGCCGGCCTGCGGCCCCCCGTGCTCGAAGACCTCGGACTCGCCGACGCGCTGGCCTCCCTGGCCCGCTCCGTCGCCCAGCTGCCCGTCTCCATCGCCGCCGACACAAGCCGGCTGCCCGCGCACATGGAGATCGCGCTCTACCGCATCGCGCAGGAGGCACTCCAGAACGTCGTGAAGCACTCCGCGGCCGGCTCGGCCGCCGTGGAACTGCGGTGCGACGAGACACGGGCGCTGCTGCGGGTAAGCGACGACGGACGCGGGTTCGACGCCGGGGCACGGGCCGACGACCCGCAGTCATCCTCCTACGGGCTCCGGTCAATGACCGAGCGGGCGGAACTAATCGGCGGGCGGCTCGCCGTCACCTCCCGGCCAGGCGTCGGAACCACCGTGACGGCAACCGTACCGCTAGCCAGGGAAACCGGCACCAGGCTCTATTGACGGACAGCGATCTGCCGCCGCATACGATGGGCGCGTGGTTGCCGTTCCCCGTCTCACGCCGGAGCAGGCCGAGGAAATCGCGCTCCGGCACTACGGGGTGAACGGAAGCGCCGAACGGCTGGCCGCAGAGCACGACGACACGTTCCGGCTCACCACCCGCGCCGGCCACGCCCGGCTCCTCAAGATCAGCGTGGCCGGCACCGCCCCGGGCCCGGTCTCCCTCCAGACCGCCATCCTGCTGCACCTCGCGGCCGCCGCGCCGCGGCTGCCCGTCCAGCGGGTCACCGCCGCGCTCAACGGGGCGCCCGAGGTGCGCATCCCCGGCGGCGAGGGCCCCGCCCGGCTCGTCACGATGACCACCTGGCTCGACGGGGAACTGCTAGGCAGGGCCGCCGTCAGCCCCGCGCTGCGCCGGGAGACCGGCGCGACGCTCGCCCGGCTCAACGTCGCGCTGCGCGGACTGCGTCACCCAGGCGCGCGGCGAACCCACCTGTGGGACCTCCAGAGCTTCTGGCGGCTCCGCGCACTGCTGGACGACCTGCCGGGCAGCGGCCTGCTCCCAGAAGTCTCACAGGCACTGCCCGCGGGCACCGCCATCCCGGCGGGCGGGCTGCGCGCCGCGCTCACCGACAGCCTGGACCGGTTCGACAGCCACGTCCGGCCGCGGCTCGCGCAGGCACCGGTACAAGTCATCCACACCGACTTCCACGGCGAGAACCTGCTCACCGACGGCCGGCGGATCACCGGCATCCTCGACTTCGGCGACGCCCTCACCGGGCCGGTCGCCATGGACGTCGGCGTCGCGGCCTGCTACCAGCTCGGCACCGCACCCGACGTACTCGCGCCCGCCACGGACCTCGTCACCGGGTACCACGCCGTCGCCCCCCTCGGCCCCGCCGACCTCGCCCTGGCAGCCGAGTTCACCGTGGCACGGGTCGCCGCCCGGATCATCGTGTCGCAATGGAACGCCCTGCGTGAGCCAGCCAACCGCCGGTACCTGCTCCGACGGACACCGCAAGCGATCGAGCACCTCACGGCCCTGCGACTGCTCACCCCCGACGAGATCGCCCGCACCCTGCGGGCAGCCTGCGAAACGTCCCGCGGAATGTGAGGTGCACCAGTGACCGAGCCAGCACCCGTGATGGTCAACGGCTTCGACGGCACGCGAGCCGCGGACCTGCCGCCCGCCACCCAGGAACTCATCCGCCGCCGCGACCGCGCGCTCGGCGGCGCCTACCGGCTCTTCTACGACCAGCCCGTCTCGTTCACCCGCGGCTCCGGGGTGCACCTGTACGACGCGGAAGGCAACGCCTACCTCGACGCCTACAACAACGTCCCGTCCGTCGGTCACTCCCATCCCCACGTCACCGAGACCGTGGCCCGGCAGCTCGCCACGCTCAACACCCACACCAGGTACCTCACCGACGGGGTCATCACCTACGCCGAGCGGCTACTCGCCACCCACAACCTCGCCTCCCCCGCGAACACCATGTTCACCTGCACCGGAAGCGAGGCCAACGACCTCGCGCTCCGCATCGCCCGCCACCACACCCGCGCCACCGGGATCATCGTCACCGCCAACGCCTACCACGGCGTAACCGCCGCGCTCGCCGAACTCTCCCCGAGCCTCGGGCCCAACGTCCCCCTCGGCCCCCACGTCCGCGCCGTCCCGGCCCCCTCCCACGGAGTCAACTTCACCGCCGCGGTCGCCTGGGCCGTCTCCGACCTCGAACGCCACGGCCACCGGCTCGCCGCCTTCCTCGCCGACTCCCTCTTCTCCTCCGACGGCCTGTACCCCGACCCCGCTGGGTTCCTCGCCCCAATCACCGACATCGTCCACACCGCCGGCGGCCTCTACATCGCCGACGAGGTCCAGTCCGGGTTCGCCCGCACCGGCTCCCACATGTGGGGCTACCAGCGGCACGGCCTCGCACCCGACATCGTCACCATGGGCAAGCCCATGGGCAACGGCCTCCCCATCGCCGGGCTTGCCGCCCGGCAGGACCTACTCGACGACTTCGGCCGCAACGCCAGGTACTTCAACACCTTCGGCGGCAACCCCGTCTGCGTCGCCGCCGCCTCCGCCGTCCTCGACGCACTCGACGCCGACGCGCTCCCCGCCAACGCCGCCGCCACCGGCGCCTACCTCAAGGACCAGCTCACCCGCCTCGCCGCGGGCTCCCCCGTCCTCGGCGACGTACGCGGCGCCGGACTCTACCTCGGCGTCGACGTCACCTCACCATCTACCGGCGAGCCATCCGGCGAACTGGCGTCCGCCATCGTCAACGGGATGCGGGAACGCCGCGTCCTCATCAGCGCCACCGGGCCCAACGGCAACGTCCTCAAGATCAGGCCGCCGCTCCCCTTCCGCCCCGAGCACGCCGACCAGCTCCTCGCCGTCCTCACCGATGTCCTCACCGCCACCGGCCCGGGCGGCCAGTAAAGGAAAGCGACCACCGGCCTTGGGCCGCCACCCCGCAAAGCCACCTTAAAGAGAAATGAAGATAGGTGGATACCCGCGGGGAGATGCCGCTTATTTCGGCCGGCGCGATCCAGCTGGCAACTTGAATTCCGCGAGTTATCAACGGAACGTTGATTACCGACTGTTATCGATGATTGCCGAACGTTATGCTTCGCCACAGTGGTCACTTGATCATCATTTCCCACAGGCGCGTGGGACAACTCTGGTCTAATTACCTCATATAACCCATCTCACCATAAATATGGAAATGTATGGCTTTCTGAAGTGTGGCGTAACGCTAAGTTATGCAAGTTAACCCTGAGTTAGAAGATATTTGCCAATTTAGTGACGTCGATACAATTTCATGACACAATAGGAATATGGCGAACAAAGATCATATTCGCCCGCTGGCCGGCGTTCCCGACCACGGATTCGGACTCCTCGGCAGGCTCGCGCACAGTGTCCTCGCCGAATACG
>JAWWPV010000849.1:0-10716 GCA_033854775.1 Trebonia sp. | reverse complement strand
CCGGATGAGCACCGCGCGCCCAAGGGGCCAGCGGTTTTCGCAGCTGTGGTCCGCGCGTGCCGGCTGGTTGCCGCCGTGGTGGAACCGCGCCCTGGCCCTGGCGCTCATCGTGGTCGGCATCGTCTTGCCGGTTGGGTTCGGTGCGGCGAGCGGGTTCATGAACGCGACGATCATCGCGGTCGCCTACTCCGTGATGGCGCTCGGGCTGAACATCGTCGTCGGCTTCGCCGGCCTGCTCGACCTCGGCTACGTGGCGTTCTACGCGCTCGGCGCGTACGCGATGGGCTGGTTCGGCTCCAGCTTCTTCTTCAGCGCGCGGGTCCACCTGCTGGTCGCCTCGTCGGTCTCCTCGCTCATCGGCATCCACCTCAACTTCGTGCTGATCCTGGTGGCCGCGGTCATCGTGTGCGCGATCGCGGGCATGATCATCGGCCTGCCCACGCTGCGGCTGCGCGGCGACTACATCGCCATCGTCACCCTCGCGTTCGGCGAGATTGTCCAGGTCGTCGCGGTCAACGGGCAGTCCATCAGCATCGGCGGCGGGATGACACTGACCGCGGGCAACCTGGGCATCAGCGCGGTCGACTCGCCGTACTTCCCCGGCATCGGCACGTTCGACCCGCTCAACCTGCGGCCCTGGTACTGGCTGATCCTCGTCATCCTGCTCATTGTGCTCTTCGTCAACCTGAGGCTGCGCGAGTCCCGGCTCGGCCGGGCCTGGGTCGCGCTGCGCGAGGACGAGGTGGCGGCGGTCTCGATGGGCATTCCGCTGGTCAAGACCAAGATGCTCGCGTACGCGATCGGCGCGGCGTTCGGCGGCATGTCGGGGGCCTTCCTCGGCAGCTACGACAGCGTGGTGAACGCCGGGCAGTTCCAGTTCGGGTTCTCCATCTTCATCCTCGCCATGGTGATCATCGGCGGCCTCGGCTCGATCTGGGGCGCGCTGACGGGCGGCCTGCTGCTCGGCTACATCAACAACTGGCTACTGCCCGACGTGCTCAACGGGCTGCCGTCGCACTTCGGGCTGCACTTCCAGCTCACCCAGGTGGAGTTCGGGATCTTCGGCTTCCTGCTGGTGATCACCATGGTGCTGCGACCCCAGGGGCTGCTGCCCGAGCGGCGGCGGCGCCTCGAGCTGACCTCGGCGATCCCGGCCGAGGACGCACAGCTGGGCAACGAACCTGAGGGA
Source organism: Trebonia sp. (assembly GCA_033854775.1). Classification (GTDB taxonomy): domain Bacteria; phylum Actinomycetota; class Actinomycetes; order Streptosporangiales; family Streptosporangiaceae; genus Trebonia. The sequence continues at coordinate 9,527 of JAWWPV010000849.1, read as the reverse complement.
GCGGCGTGAGCAAGCGAGCGGGAGACGGAGCATGAGCGCCGGGGTTGAGGTAACGGCCGCGGGCGGCGTCGCGGAGGCAGCGGCCCCGCCGATTCTGTCCGCCGCGGGGATCACCAAGAGGTTCGGCGGACTGATCGCCGTCAACGACGTGTCGTTCGACATCCCTGAGCGGTCCATCGTCTCGCTGATCGGGCCGAACGGCGCGGGCAAGACGACGTTCTTCAACATGCTCACCGGCCTGATCCGGCCGACGACGGGCCAGATCACGCTGAGCGGCAGGAACATCACCAGGGCCAGGCCCGACGTGATCACCGCGCGCGGCGTGGCGCGGACCTTCCAGAACATCCGGCTGTTCGGCGCGATGACCGCCGTCGAGAACGTGATGATCGGGCGGCACGCGCGAATGCGCGCCGGGATCTTCGGTGCGATCGTCCGCCCGCCGTGGGTCCTGGCCGAGGAGCGCGCGGCCAACGAGCGGGCCCGCGAGCTGCTCGGCTACGTGGGGCTGCCCGCCGCGTCGTTCGACCGGTACGCGTCCCAGCTCCCCTACGGCGACCAGCGCCGGGTCGAGATCGCCAGGGCCCTGGCCACCGACCCCTCGCTGCTGCTGCTCGACGAGCCTACCGCGGGGATGAACCTGCAGGAGTCGGCGCGACTCGCCGAGTTCATGCGCCGGATCCGGGATGACCTGAACCTGACGATCCTGCTGATCGAGCACGACATGAAGGTCGTCATGGGCGTGTCGGAGCGGATCACCGTGCTCGATTACGGCAGGAAGATCGCGGAAGGCGCACCCGCCGTGGTGCGCGCGAACCCCGCCGTCATCGAGGCCTACCTCGGGAGGGAGGGCTAGGGTGCCGCTCCTGGAAGTAACAGGCGTCCGCGCCCGCTACGGCGCGATCGAGGCGTTGAAGGACGTGTCCCTGACGGTCGACGAAGGCGAGGTGGTCACGCTGATCGGCTCCAACGGGGCGGGCAAGTCCACCACGCTCCGGTCGATCTGCGGGCTTACCCCGCCGGCCTCGGGAACTGTCATCTTCGACGGTGAGGACATCACCGGGGCCGCACCAGACGAGATCGTCACCCGGGGCATCGCGCTGTCCCCCGAGGGACGCCGCTGCTTCGCCCGGATGACCGTCCGGGAGAATCTCGACCTCGGCGCCTACCGTCGGCGCGGCGCCTCGATCGCCCGCGACATGGACCGGGTGTTCACGCTGTTCCCCCGGCTCAAGGAACGGGCCGGCCAGAAGGCGGGCACCATGTCCGGTGGCGAGCAGCAGATGCTCGCGATCGGCCGCGCGCTGATGGCCAAGCCCCGGCTGCTGCTGCTCGACGAGCCGTCGCTCGGCATCGCGCCGATCCTAGTGGACCGGATCTACGAGACGATCGGCGAGATCCACCGGTCCGGGGTCGCGATCCTGCTCGTCGAGCAGAACGCGCACCGGGCGCTCGACGCCGCGGGGCGTGGCTACGTGCTGGAGACCGGCCGCGTCGCCCTCAGCGACTCCTCGGCGGCGCTGCGCACCGACCCGCGCGTCATGGAAGCGTACCTGGGCGCATGACGGACTACCGAGCAACTGAGCTCAGGGTGACTGACTTCAGGGTGATTGACGAGGAGGCGGCCCGGTGAACTCGAACGGGACGATCGGCGCGCTGGCGCTCTACCTGCTGTTCGCCTGGCTCATTTCGGCGGCCGCCGGGGCCTGGCTGACCGAGCGGAAGGGGTACGGGGAGCGGCTTGGCCTGATGCTCGGGCTGATCCTCACCGTGGCCGGCCTGCTGGTGGCGCTGCTGCTGCCTGGCCGACCGGGCTCGAAGTGGCGGCGGGAGGGGCCCTTCCCCCGCCGTCGGCGGGTCCCGGTGCGGTAGAGGTGGAACACGCTCCCGTTCGGAGGTACCGTCTGTGAATTTGGGGGATGGACTGGCGGCCTGCGCTAGACGGGGCGACCGGCGGGCTAGGCCCCGGCGGCGGTCAGCAGCGTCACGGCTCGGGCGGCTGCGCGGAGTGCGGCGACCGCGTCGAGGGCGTCGCCGACCTGGTGCCTTGCGATCACGTTGGCGGCCATCTCGCGGACCCGCCAGGCCTCGTCTTCCGTCGCTCGGATGATGGCGGCGGTGGCCGCCGGGGCCCAGGCGTGCAGCAGGCCACGGGCGGCCCAGACACGGGGCCAGTAGCCGGCCCTGCCGCCCTCGCCGCCGTCGAGGACGTAGCGAGCGCTCTCGCCGCCAAGCACCGTGATCAGGTCGTCGCTGACATCGGCCGGCCTTGCCTCCAGGAGGGCCACGCAGGCGGTGATCAGCGCGTTTGTCCCGCGGCGGGCGTACTCGGCGGCGATTCGCCACTTCGGCGTGCTGGTCAGCGCGGTGCTCATTAGCTCAGTATTCCCCTGCTAGACACGGTTACCGTCGGCTCGTGGCGCACGGGGAAGTTCACCGAACTGGCGATGAAGCACTTCTCGCTCGCTTCCTCGTGCAGTTCCGCTGCCCGCTCGGTCATGTCGGCCGAGGCGACCCTCACGCTCGGCCGGAGCACGACCTCGGTGAAGTGACCGCCGCCGTCCTCCGTCTCGGCCATCACGCCGTAGGGCGTGTCGTCGTACGCGGTCACGACCACGCCGGCGATTGTGCACACGTGCAGGTAGGAGAGCATGTGGCACTGCGAGAGCGCGGCGACTAGCTCAAGTTCCGGGTTCCACCGGGTCTTGTCGCCGTGGAACACCGGGTCGGAGCTGCCGTCGATGGCCGGCCTGCCGTCCGCGCCGATCTCGTGGTCCCGCCCGTAGTCGCGGTACCCGCTGGTGCCGGTTCCCCGGTTGCCCGTCCAGGTCATGGTCAGGTCATAGCGGTGCGTTCGCCGCACGCCCATGCTCACCTCCGGTTACCCTGCCGCCGCGCCGCCGCCGGCGTCGTCCTGCTAATTCCACCACGGGCCGCCGGCAGGCGGCGCTTTCGGTCACCATGGGTACATGGCAGGTGCGACAGGGTGGACGTGGGCGCAGACCGCCGCGCTGCTGGCGGGAGCGGTGGCTGTCGTCGGAGGGCCTCGCGGCGGCGGGCCTCCTCAGGCCAGCAGCGCGCAGAGCACCGCCAGGGCGATGACCACCGCAAGCGTGATCGCGAAGACGAACCTGCGCTGCCAGTGGTAGGCCCGCTCTTCAACCGGGTCGGTCATGAGGCCTCCCCGGGGAAATCGATGCCGTCGCCACCGAGCACCCAGCGCAGCAGGGCAGGAATGGATTCGTGCATGACCCCGTCGGCCAGCACGGCGGCCGTGTGAAAGAAGCACGCTTCCTGGAAGTTCAGCCGGGCTGAGCGGACCAGGTTGCCTAGGCCGAGCTCGTCGCAAGCCCAGGCGGCGACGTCGCCGGGCAGGTCGTCGGTCAGGTCGGCCCGGCTGAAGACGACGGCCAGCCGCGACTTGCCCACCGGGACGCTCATCGCCTCGATCTGCTGGAGAGCCAGCTGGTAGGCCACTTCAGGAGACGGCTCGGCCTCGACCGCAGGCAGCCCGGCGCGCCGCTCGGCGGGCAGCCGGTCCCGGAACGCCTCGATGGACAGCGGGTCTATGACCAGGATGAATGTCCGCGCCTTGTCAAGAAACCGCAGTTTCTGGGTCTGCTCGGAGGCGTACCAGAGCTCGCCGGCCGCGTCGAACATGTGCAAGATCCAGGTGCCCCTGCCGGTGATGAGACGGATGATGTAGGCGCGAGGCAGCTCGGGAGGTGTCTTGTCCGTGACACTTTCCGGGCTCAGCAGCTCACTGGCGTGCTCGAGCTTGCGGGTGGTGGCGGCGTCCCCGAACTCGACGGTGAGGCGTAGCCCTGGCTGGCCTGCCTGCCGTCCCGCGCCGCGGGACGGGCCCTGGGACCACAGCTGCAGCTGGGTGACCATGCTGAAGAGCAGCCGGGTCTTGCCCGCGCCGACCGCGCCGAAAAGCGGCAGCACGATCTCCGGCGCCTTCCCGGGACGATGCTCCAGCGACTGGCCGCAGTGCGGGCAGAAGGCGCTCATTCCGGAAGAGCCGAACAGCAGCAGGGTTCTCATCGTCGTGCCGCACTGGCAACGGCGCCGCAGGATGCCGAACCGGCCCGGCCGGATGTCCCGGTGCCTTCTGGTACAGCTCGCGCCTGGGCACTCGTAACCGGGATAGGGAACGCGCTCGTAGCAGCTCGGGCAGACCATGCGGATGTTCTTGACCCAGAGCACTGCCGAGTCGGCGGCCCGCAGTGCTGTCCCGGCGGCCCGCACCAGGACGGCGGAGATGCCCACCGTCAGCAGGTGGACGCAGGCACAGCCGGCCGCGGCCGCGACACCAAGTACCCCGCCGATCCCCATCCCGACAGCCCAGCCGATACCGAACGGCGCGGTCAGGAGCGCCGCGTCAGCGGTGAAGGCCACCGCGACGACGCGGGCGCAGCGCAGCCACAGTGCGCGGCAGTCCAGGTAGGCGGCCCGCACCGCGTGATCGGCGTCCGCCAGGGCCGGGCCGTAGAAGTACTGAAGTACGGCGGGATCCCCGCCGGGTGGCACCTTGGGCCAGCGCGCCGGGCCGGCCCGTGACAGCCATGTGGGGTCCCGGCGCACCAGGACGCGCGCCAGGCCGCTGAAGTAGGCGGCCGGCATTCCAAGGAAGCAAGCGGCGAAGCCCAGGACCGCGCCGATGGGCAGCGCGCAGGCCAGGTAGGCCACGTAGGCCAGCAGGGCCCCGACCGCGATCAGCAAGTAGACGACTGGCATTCGTCCGGCTTCCCGTCATGTTTCCCGGGCGGACGGGCCCGCCCCGCCGAGCAGCCGGCGAGGCCCGTCACCGCGGCCTGCCTTCCGCCACCTCCGGAATGACTGAGCCAGCGCCATGTCGTCGTCCATGCTCTGGGCGAGCGCGCTGAGGTCGCGGCGACTCCACTGGCGAACCGTCTCGAAAGCGGTCATCAGCTGCTGGCTGAGCGCGGGGTTCAACACCTCCGGATCGCCGCCGGCTGCGAAGACCTCCCGGGCAAGCCCCGTATCGGCCCTGGCCGGCGTCAGCCAGCCGCCCAGCGCCAGGCAGAATGCCGCCGCCAGCCCAGGGGGACAGCCGCGCAGGGCCGCGGCGAGCGGCCTGGCCCCGGCGAGCACCACCGGGACCTCGCGTTCCAGCATCTCCTGGGTGCCGTGATCGGCCGTCGCGTACTCGCGGAACAGCTCAGCGAGCGCGTCCGTCACCTGATGCGGGCCGTCGGCGCGGGCGCGCCGCAGCAGCGGCAGCACCCGCATCGCGTTCTGCAGCTGGCTGCTTTCCTGTTCCGGCAGCAGGTCCAGGATCGGGTGGCCGGACAGCGCCTGCGCTAGCCGCATCCACGGGTCGCTCGTCGTCGCGCGCGCCGCGACCGCCGCGAGTTCCGCGGCGAACCAGCCGATGACCTCAGACGCGGGGGGATCGGTCAGGACACCGAGCAGTTCCGCGAGATCGTCCGGCGGGCAGCCGCGCGGCCACAACAGGTGCAGCAGCGTCGCGTCCACCCGGGGGGACCGCCCGGCGGCGTTGCGGATGTCCACGATCTCGTCGAAGGCACGCATCGGCCGTGTCCGGCCCCTGGCCACGGATTCGAGCAGCCACAGCTCGGTGAGCTCGGGATGGCCGGCCAGGTCCTCGCGCCCGAGCTGGGTGCCGACCGGCCCGCCGAGCAGCGCCCTAGTCACCCTGGGCGGCTCGGCGGCCAGCCGTTCGAGCAGCCCGCGGCGGATGGCCGGGTGGCATCTCACCACGGCCGCCAGTTCCGCCTCCGGGATGTCGAGTCCGAGGCGCGTCCGCCCGTAGTGCCGGAGCCCCTCCTCCGGCAGCGTGGCTCCCGAGGCGGCCGTCCAGTTGAGGACCGCCACGGTCTGCCGCGGGGTGGCGCTGTCCAGAAGCTGGAGGGCGAGGTTGCGCGCCGTGGCGACCGCCGGGCTGGCAAACGCAACCGGCACGGCCGGCTCGTTCCTGGTGATCCGGGCGATCGTCCGCAAGGCGAGCAGCCGCTCCAGCTGCTCCGCCCGCGGCGGTGCGGGGAGCCGCCTGGCCAGGTCAAGCAAGCCGCGCAGCCGTTCGTCGGTCAGCGTCACCTCCGGCTGGCCAAGCGCCACGTCCAGGCCGACGCCGGCGAGCCCGGACGGCATCCGCTCGGCCGCACTGACCAGCCACCGGGCGACGGTGTCGGCCTGGTCGGCGCTGAGCCGGCCGCCGAGCAGGGCGGCCGCCACCGTCACCGGGCCGAGCCAGTCGTCCAGGCCCGTCTCGGTCCCGGCCGCGAAGGCCGCCGCCTGCTGCCACAGGCCCGGCGCTTTCATCACCCCGGCGCTGGCCAGCGTCGCGGCCAAGGGATGAACGGCTCCGCGGGGCAGGCGTCCGGTCACGAGGTCGAAAATCTCGAAGCTGGTGCTTGCCTCGGGCAGCATCGCGCCGGGCAGCGTCCCGGTGAGGTGGAACCGGGCATAGCCGGGCCGGTGGCTGTAGGTGGTGAAGGTCATCTGCCGGGCCAGGCGTTCGCCAAGCAGGTAGGAGACGGCCGCTATCCACCACGCGTTCTCGGTGACATCCTGGGTCACCATCAGCACGGGCCGTTCTCCGGCCATCGCCCGGCCGACCGCGCTCAGCAGCTCGGGCAGGATGCCGCCGGCTCCCCGGGCATCGAGAAACGCCTGGGCCCCGGGCCGGTCGATGACGCCGGGAGGCGGCGGGGCAGGCAGTTCGGGCAGGTCGGTGCCAGCCGCCGGGGTGGTACGCCACAGCGAGGACCCCCACAGTTCGGCGGGCAGCAGGGCCCCGAAGTCCTGCTCCGGCGCACCAGTGGCGAGAGCGTGCACGAAGTAGTTACCGCGACGGCCCGAGTAGTCGGTTCCGGTGAACACGACGTTCGCGGTAATGGCCGCGCCGGTCGCCTCGCTGATCGTGTGAGAGAGCGCGACCGGGTAGGCCTCCGGCTCGTCCGCGTCCTCCCCGGTCAGCCAGCGCGGCGGCTCGTAGACGGTTCGCTCCTCCACCTCGCGCAGTAATGCGGGCGGGACGCCAGGGGTTACCGCGTTGAACTGGTACCCGCGGTACCCGCTCAGGCCGTGCTCGCATGAGGTGTAGTAGAGCTGCTGAAAGGCCACGCCAGCCTCACTTCACTGGGATGATGCCGAACTGCGCCAGAAGCCACAGCATCGGGCTGGTGACACGGTAGGGGCGGACGCCGCGGGCGGAGACCCGGTTGTCCCCGGTGGGTGTCTCACCGAGCGCGGAGACACCGAAGTAGCGGTACGTGCGGTAGTTCAGCCGGGCGACCCGGTCGATCTCGCCGCCCTGCCAGCGGGCCAGCAACCGCTGGATCTCCGTGTGCACTGCCCGGCTGTCCCGCTCGTCGAAGTACCGCCCGCGGGGCGGTGGCCGCAGCAGCGGGCTGGTCTCCGGCAGGCTCGGCAGCAGTGCGTCCACCTTGGTGAACACGATGGCGAGCGGCCGGTCGATCCGCTGGCCCGGCTTCTCACCGTTCCCGGCGAGCAGGATGTCAGTGAAGTTCTGCAGCACGGTGGACGGCTCGTCGTCGCTGGCTAGTGCCGGAAGCCGGGTATCCGGTGCGGCCAGTTCCCGCGCCCCGGGCATCTGCAGGGGGTCGAGCAGCAGCAAGATGCCGCCCGCGGCGCTGAGACAGCGGACGTTCTCCTCCATGGACTGCCGAGTACGCAGGTCCTCGCCCGCAGTGTCGAGAAAGGACAGCAGCGTGCGCCGCGGGTCCCGGCTCCCGCGCAGGCCGCTGCGGCCGAGATGTCCGGCCAGTACCTGTGGCCAGGACCACTCGTTGGTGAAGCGGAACACGAACGGCGGCCGGTTATGCTGCCCGGCCGTCGTGGTGGTGGGCGAGGGCAGCCGCGACTCACGGTAGAGCGGCCGCTCGTACTCGCTGGGAAAGCGGTGCAGGGTGTAGTCGTCAGCGCCGGTGACCGCCGCGTTGAGCTGTTCACCGGTCCGGTGCATCAGCTCATGGACAAGCACGGTCATGAACACGGTCTTGCCCGCCTCTTTGGCGCCGACCGGCACGATGAGATGGCTGCCGACCTTCCCGAAGTACACGGGAAGGCGGCTATGGCAGACCGGGCATACCGCAACGGTGGTCTTGCCTCCGCACTGCGGGCACTCGGCCGCGGTGCGGCGCCCGGCCGCGGCAAAGGCCGGAGGCAGCGCCCCGGTGAACCCGGTCCGGTCGCGCAGGTCGTCGTCGACCGCCGGTGCGCAGCGCTTCCCGGCCAGGCTGAGCTGGCCGGTGCAGCGGAACCAGGCCGGCCGCCGCGAGATCTCCTCGTAGCAGTAGGGGCAGTGCGCGCCGGGGAGCCGCGCAGGCTTCACCGTCCTCGTCACGGGCGCGGGCGGAGGGTAGAGCACGATGGCGGAGGCCTGGTCAGGCGGAGCCGCCGGGTCGACGAAACAGGCCACGCAGCCCCGCCCCCCTGGCACTGTCACGGTGAACGATACCGGGCGGCAGGGCTCGATGTCCTGGGGCGGCCGGCGTGCGATGACCTCGCCCTCGTAAGCGTCGCCAGGCGGGTGCGGCGCGGTACCGCGCACGACGACGAGAGGCGGAAGGCGGACGGCTCGTTCGGCCGTGAGCTCGAACGCCAGCTCGCTGGGCTGCCAGCGGGACGCGCCGCGGATCTGGTAGCTGACCGCGACCCCCCGGGCCGGCACCAGGACCCTGGTGCAGGAGGAAACGACCTGGCGCCCTTGCCGCGAGTAGACGGCGCGGACCTCGACCGTCGTTTCCGCCGCGCCGACTGTGATGACCGGACCGCCCTCGTCGTGGTATTCACGGCGGGAACGGCGCTGCTCGCCGCCGGGCCAGCGCACCAGCGCGTCGATGGCCCCCTTGGGCCAGACCCAGCTGAGCTCGGCCTCGTCCTGCTTCCGCTCGGCGCGCAGGCCGCCGACCGGCTCCACCAGCCAGCCGTCCGCGTGGCGGCCGACGGCCACGGCGTTGCGCCCCACGGTCAGCGGCGTCACGTGATGGAGCCCTGGCGGCAGGCGCAGTTCCATGACGTCACGGTCGTCGGTGCCGCGGCGCGCTGCCCCCTGGATCTCCGTCAGCGCGGTGGCCTCCGCCGGACTGATCTGGGTGCCGGCCAGCCAGCGCAGCGGCTTGTCGCTCCGCACCAGCCGGACCCGGCCGTACGGCGGGCGGGTCCACACGGCGAGGAACGCGGGCTCGTCATCGCCAGGCCCGGTGATGTCCAGGTCGGTGACCGGCCTTGGCACCGGTTCCGGGACCGCGCGGGAGGCAACACCCGTGGCGTACCGGCGTTGGCCGCCGGCCGCCAGGTAGGACGCCACGATGAGGTAGCAGTACTCCGTGCCGCTGCGCAGTCCCGTGTCGGCGAAACCGGTGAGCGACGCCTCGACGATCGTCCCGTCGTCCCGCCCCCGGGGCTCGCGCGCCTCCTGGCGGACCACCTGGACCGCGTCGGTGCCGGGGTACGGCCGCCAGGACGCGGCGACCGATGTGTCGGCGTAGCTAACCGAGACATCGGAGACGTCCGGG
>JAWWPV010000848.1:0-2965 GCA_033854775.1 Trebonia sp. | reverse complement strand
GCAGCTGACGCCGTCGATCGAGGAGCAGGCGATCGCCCGCGCGCACCGGATGGGCCAGGTTCGCCCCGTGGACGTGCACCGGCTGCTGTGCGAGGACAGCGTCGACCAGCGAATCCTCGAGCTGCTGGCCGACAAGCGCGAGGCGTTCGACGAGTACGCGCGCCGTAGCGACATGGCGAAGGCGACGCCAGACGCGGTAGAGACCGAACTGCGGCACGCGATCGTGGCCGCAGAACGCACAAGGCTCAAGGCGGCGTAAATCCTCCGGCCCCGTGACCCGCCACGTGGTCATGTATCGTTTAACAACAATGTTGGTGGATTGCTCAACAATAGGCTTCTTGAGCAAGAGAGCGCACAGTGGATGCAGGGTGATACTGATACTCATCACAATGGCGCTGCCGCGCTGTGCGTAGGAGCGTGCGCCGGGCGGGTGACAGGGCGATTCTCGTCGAGTGCGCGTCATGGCGCGAAGCACTGCGGCTCGCCCGGGAGCTGCTGAGGCAGCCCTTGGGCGGGCAAGAGGACGTTGTCCAGGGCGAGGCGACCGTACTGGTGGCCTTCGACGACGCCCGGTCGGCGCGCACGGCCCGGTCGCTGCTGCGCAAGCGGACGGCGGTGGAGCTAGCTCCCGAGACAGCACGAGAGGTCCGGGTCGACGTGGTTTACGACGGCCCGGACCTCGATACCGCGGGCGAGCTGACCGGGCTCGGGCGTGCCGGGGTCGCCCGTCTTCACGCGGAGACCCAGTGGACCGTCGCGTTCGTGGGTTTCGCGCCTGGGTTCGCCTACCTCATCGCACCGCACGACCAGCTGCGCGTCGCACGCCGCGCGGAGCCCAGGACTCGTGTTCCGGCAGGCTCGGTGGCGATCGGCGGCGCTTATTCGGCGGTGTATCCGCGCGAGTCGCCCGGCGGGTGGCAGCTTATCGGCCGATCCCCGACCGTCATGTGGAACTTGGACAACGATCCGCCCGCGACTCTCGCCGCCGGTGACCAGGTCCGGTTCACGCCCGTGCGGGAGACGCTCTCGCTTGCCGCACCCCCGGCCGTCATCGCCGCGACGACGGCCGCACCGCAGGGCCCGGCCCTGATGATCGAGAGGCCCGGCTTCTACGCAACGATCCAGGATGCCGGCCGCCGCGGCCTCGGCCATCTCGGTGTGGGACGTTCCGGTGCGCTGGACGCGGAGTCGCTTGCCGAAGCGAACTGGCTTGCCGGCAACCCGGCAGGTGCCGCAGGCATTGAGATAGCGCCAGGAGGGTTCGAGTGCCTGGCCATCGGAGACCTTGTCCTCGCCGTCACCGGAGCGACGGCGCCCCTCGCCATCGATGCGCTCAGCCCCGACGAGGACCAGCGTCCTGCCCCTTTCCGCACCCCGTTCCTGCTGCGCGCAGGCGAACGGCTGTCCTTCGGGGCGCCGCGCGCGGGCTTCCGCTGCTACCTGGCGGTCCGCGGTGGCGTGGCGGTCGCGCCGGTGCTTGGCAGCCGCTCCACGGACACCCTGTCCGCGCTTGGCCCGCCGCCGCTGGGCGGTGGCATGGTCATCCCGGTGGGCACCAAGCAGGCCGGCGAAGTGTGGTACCGGGACGAGCCGTCAGCTGAACCGGCAAAGGTGCAGCCGGCCGTGCTTCCCGTGGCTCTCGGCCCCCGGGATGACCTCTTCTCGCCAGCGGCGGTAGAACGATTCTTCGCGAGTACCTGGACGGTCGAATCCGCCGCGGATCGCGTCGGGTTGCGCTTGTCTGGCAGCGTCGGCTCCCTGACCGTGGAAGACGTCGCCGAGCTGCCGAGCGAGGGCATGGCGACAGGGTCGATTCAGGTGCCGCCGTCGGGCAACCCGATCTTGTTCCTCAACGACCATCCGGTGACTGGCGGTTACCCCGTCATCGGGGTTGTCGAGGCGGAGGCGTTGCGGCACGCGGCCCAGCTCGCTCCTGGCGACCAGATCGTGTTCGAGCTAGCCGACATCGCGGGCAACCCCCGGGACGCCGGACAAGCGAGTGAGGTGGCGTCTGCATAAGGTAGTAATCGCCGCTCGTGGCGTGGTGGCGGTCCGTATTATCCGCGCCTGCAAGGACCTCGGTTTCGCCACTGTCACGGTCTACGACGACGCGGACATCTGGGCGCCGCATGCCGGACTCGCCGACGAGGCATACGCCCTGGCGGGCGCCGGCTACGAAGACGTCGAGTCACTAATCGCCGTCGCGCTTCGCTCAGGAGCAGATGCGGTCCATCCCGGAGACGGGCGCCTGGCCCTCGACGTCGCCGCCGCGACGGCGGTGCGCGGCCGCGGACTGGTCTGGATCGGCGCGAGCGTTGACCGGCCAGCGCGACGGCCGCCCGCGAGTGCGCAACAAGGTCGCGGGCTCGATGAAGGACCCGTGCAGCGGGCACACGTTGATCTCCTGGCGGGCGCGGCCCGTGCCGTGGCGCTAGGTGCGCGCATCGTCGCGGTGTCACGCCGGGGCATACCCGTCGCCGCACACAGCGCACCGCGGGACGCCGCAGCCGAGCTTGCCGAGCGAGCGCATGCCATCGCGGGCAACCTGGGGATTCAGGGCTATGGCGTCGCCGAGTTCGAGCGCCGCCAAGGCGGCGACTGGCAGTTTCTGGGCGTGAGCGCGCGCCTCACGCCGGAACATGCGGTCGTCGAGGAGCAGTCCGGCGTAGACATCGTAACGGCGCAAATTGCCCTCGCGTTCAACGCTGGCGCCCCGCTACCGCAGGCCGTCAGGGACTTCTGGGCGTTCGGCTTCGCCGTTGAGGCCGAGGACCGGGCGCGGGGGGCGCTGCGCGCCGCCGGGGTGGTGCGATCCTTCCAGCTGCCGTCCGGTCCTGGCGTCCGGGTCGATTCAGCCCTCGGGGAGGGCCAAGTCATCGTGCCGAGCCGGGATAACAGACTCGCCTTTGTCACCATCTCCGCGAGCACAGAGACGCAGGCCAGGGAGCGCCTGCCGCGGGCGGCC
>JAWWPV010000847.1:0-5732 GCA_033854775.1 Trebonia sp. | reverse complement strand
GTGTGAGGTCGTGCGATTCGTACTATCGGCCGCATGGACAAGGCAGCCCAGGCGAAAGTACTCGCCGACTTCGTGGCGTCCCTTCCCGGCGGCGCGCAGCCGTCGGCCAACAAGCCCGCCGACCTCGCCGCCGGCAGTGCCGGCCTGCCGGCATCCGCCGTCGGCTGGGCGGTCGTCATCGGCTGGAGATGCTCGGACGCGGTCCTGGCCAGGATGGGGCCGGACGCCGTCTTGCTGCCCGAGGACGAGACCAGACGCGGCATCGAGTTCTCTGTCCTGTCCGCGATCCGCCGCCTCACCGCCGACGTTCACGAGTTCCCGCTCAGCCCCGACCAGGTCTCCATCGCGCACAAGATGGCCAGGCACGGACTCCCGTACGAGCGGTACATGCTCGGCCTCCGGCTCGTGCAGGAGATTCTGCTCGAAGCGCTCCTCGACGAGGCCGCACGGTACCGGCCCGCGTCCGGCCACGCCTGGCTTCCCGGTGCCCTGGCGCTGGCGACGAGCAGGTTCCTCGACGAGAGCGCCGCCGCGATCGTCTCGGAGTACCTGGCGGAGAGCCAGCGTGCCATCGCCAGGACAGTCGCCCACCAGCGCCGCACCCTCGCCGCGCTGCTCGCCGGGGAGCACGTGCCCGACGATGTGGCCGTTCGCACGCTGGGCATTAACCTTGACCACGAGCATCTGGCGATCGTCCTCTGGAGACTGGAGCAGAACCCGCCGTCAGGCGCGCGCGCCGAGCTTGAGGCGGCCGCGGGCAAGGCAGCCGCCGCGCTCCGCGCCGGGCACTTCGCCACTCACGACGGAAGCGATGACACGGCGGTGCTGTGCTGGATCAGCAGCCCGTGCCGTTCCCCGCCGGCTACCCGGCCCGCCTCACCCGGGCCCTCGCCGCCGGGGAGTTCCGTGCCGCCTTCGGTGCCCCCGCCCCTGGCCCGGTCGGCTTCCGGCGCAGCTACCTCGCCGCCCGCGACGCGGAGCGCGTCGCCAGGCAGGGCCTTCCCGGCAAGGTCACCGCCTACCGCGACATCGACCTCATCGCCTTGCTCACCGCGGACCCGGAGCGGGCACAGTGGTTCGTCGCCGATCACCTCGGCAAGCTCGCCGCCCAGGACGACGAGACCCTGGCCGACCTGCGCACCACCGCGCTGTGCTACCTGGAAAGCGGCTGCAGCCTGGTGAAGACCGCCGCCGTGCTGCACGTCCACCGCAACACCGTCCTCTACCGCCTCGGCAGCGTCGAGCGCCTAATCGGCCGCGAGCTCGGGAGGAACCCCCTTGCCACCCACGCCGCCCTCGCGCTGGCCCAGCGGCTCGGCCCTGCCCTCCTCGACCGCGACTTCGCACCGCGCCCGCACGCCGACCAGGGTCTCGCGGACGCCACCTACCTCTAGTTCATGCTTGTGCGAAACGCACGGCAATTTGGCGAAACGTTGGGCACACGTTCCGAAGACTGCCGCAAGCTCCATGGCGATACTGGCTGATACGCACAACCATGCGTGATGAGGAGAGCGGCCATGAGCAACACCCACCCGGGGCTTCCCGCCGAGCAGCGCCGGCCATGACCGCTCCAGCCACGACATTCGAGTTCGGCATCTTCGACTCCTTCGACCAGGGCGACTCCACCCCCGGGCAGGTGATCGCCAACCGCCTCGACTTCGCCGTCGAGGCGGAGAAGGCGGGCATCAGGCACTATCACGTCACCGAGCACCACGGCACCCCGCTGTCGGTCTGCCCGTCGCCGAACCTGTTCCTCGCCGCCCTGTCCCAGCGGACTCGGGTGATGCGAATCGGCGCGCTTGTCCACGTGCTGCCGACGTACGACCCGCTGCGGCTGGCGGAGGAGATCGCCGTCCTCGACCAGCTCACCGGCGGGCGGCTCGACGTCGGCGTCGGCAGCGGCGTCAGCCCGTACGAGCTCGGCTACTTCGGCATCGACGCCACCCAGGCCCGCGCCCGCTACGCGGAAACCCTCACGGCCGTCACCCAGGCCCTCACGACGGGCCGGATGCGGCACTCAGGGACGCTGCTTCGCGACTACGACGTCCAGCTGTCCGTCGGCCCCGTGCAGCGCCCGCACCCGCCGCTGTGGTACGCCTCGTCCAACACCGCGACCGCCGAGTGGGCCGGCGCGAACGGCGTCAACTTCGTCGGCCGCTGGAACGACGGCGGCTTTATCCCCGCCGCCCGCGCCTACTGGGACACAAGGCGGCTGCGCGCGGACGCGCCGCCCGGAACCACCCCGCGCATCGGGACCGCCGCGCACGTCTACATCGGCCGCACCGACGACGAGGCCGTTGAGCGGTTCCGCAAGGCCAATGACGTGTTCGCCCGCCAACTCCTCAAGCTCTGGCACGACAACGGCAACCACAACCCCGACCACCTCTACGACACCGACCGGACCATGGCCAACGGCAATTCCCTGGTCGGCTCCGCCGAGACCGTCGCCGCCAGGCTTGCCGCGCAGGTCAGCGAGGGGCCGGTCAACTACTTCGAGGCCACCCTCGCCTTCGGCGACCTGACACAGGACGAGGCCAAGGCCAACCTGACCGCCTTCGCCGAGACCGTCATGCCCGCCGCCCGGGCCGCGTTCACGGCCCGGGCCCGATGAGGACGCCGGACCGGCCCGTTGTGTCACTGGCCTCCTCTGGGCGCGGTTCGCTTTAATAAGATTCGCTTGAATAAGTCAACTTAATAGACTTGGAAATCAACCTGGTTGCGGCTAAGCTAGGCGCATGCGTAGTTACGGCCAGTACTGCTCGGTCGCCAAGGCGCTCGATGTCATCGGCGACCGGTGGACGCTGCTGATCGTCAGGGAGCTGCTGCTCAGGGGCGCCTGCCGGTACACCGACCTGAAGAACGGCCTCCCTGGCATCGCCACCAACCTGCTCGCCGACCGGATCCGCGAGCTCGAGGCGGCCGGCCTGGTCCGCAGGGAAGAGGCGCCACCGCCCGTCGCCACGACCCTCGTGCACCTGACAGAGACGGGCGCCGAGCTTGAACCAGTGGTGCGGGCCCTCGGCTGGTGGGGGATCAGGTACATGGCAAAGCCCGCGGACACGGACGAGTTCCGCAGCCAGTGGTTCACCTACCCCGTCGACTTCTTCCTCCGCGACCGCGACCCCGGCGGCCCCCCGGCGTCGATCGAGCTGCGGACCGGCGCGGACCCCGCGGTCATCGAGGTGTCAGGCGGCACGGTCCGCGTCCGCGTCGGCTCCGTGCCCAGCCCGGATCTGGTCCTGGCCGGGCGGCCGCAGCTAATCGACGCCCTGTTCACCGGCCAGCTCACCGCCGCCGAGGTGGCCGCATACGGCCTGGAGATCAGCGGCGACGCCAGCGTCCTTGACCGCGTCCTGCCCGGCCCGGAAGGCGCCTACCCAAATGCCACCCCAGCCTGACCCAAGCGGAGAAAAGTCGTGAGCACCAGCGAGATCGGCACCCAGTACGCGACCGGCCTGTCCCGGCAGGGCATCGAGCGCGCCCTCGTCGCCGCGGGCAAGGACATTGACCACCTGACACCTGCGGACCTTGGCGCGCTCGAGGACTTCCACACGCTTGGCCGCATCGCCACCGGGCAGCTCGCCGAGCTGGCGAGGATCACCAGCCAGGACCGCGTGCTCGACGCCGGCACCGGCATCGGCGGCACCGCCCGGTTCCTCGCCGCCACCCGCGGCTGCCGGGTAACCGCCGTCGACCTGACCGAGGACTACTGCGAGACGGCCAGCTGGCTCAACAAGCTCACCGGCCTCGACGGGAAGATCACGGTCAGGCAGGCGGACGTGACCCGCCTTCCGTTCGCCGACGCCGCCTTTGACGTGGCGATCAGCCAGCATGTCCAGATGAACGTGGCCGACAAGGCTCGCCTGTACGCCGAGGCACGCCGGGTCCTGGTCGCCGGGGGCCGCCTGGCGATCTGGGACATCACCGCGGGAGAGCCCGGACCCCTCGACTACCCGCTGCCGTGGGCCGACCACCCAGACCGCAGCCACCTCATCCCGGCTCCGGCGCTGCGCGCCGCCATCGAGGCCGCCGGGTTCTTCACCGTCGACCACTGGGCCGACCTCACCGCCGACGCGGCCACGCTGATGCAGGCGGTCCTGGCGCAGCCGCCCGTCCCGCTCGGGCTGCACGCGTTCGTCCCTGACTTCGCCGTCAAGGCCGCGAACCTCACCCGGGGGCTGGCAGCCGGCCGCCTGCGCGTCATCCAGGCGGTCGCGCTCGCGGGCGGCACCGGAGCCCGTGCCGTTACATAACGAGTGCCCGGCCGCGGATTATCGGGCCGAACAGACCCTGGTGTGGGCCGTCATGGCCGCTGACCCGGCTCACCTCTTCCAGCGCGTGTCCAAACGCCGGGGCATCGTGCGCGCCGGGCTTGCGCCAGCGGGAACGTGCCCGTCAGAGCTGGACCAGCTGCTTGACGATGTCGTGTACGGCGGTCCGGGCGGCTGCGGTGCTGGTCGGCGGGTTGAGGCGGGTGAATTCCGGGGTGCCCATCCGGGTGAGCGCGGTGATCACGCCGAACAGCTCCTGCGGTTTGAGCCGGTCGCTGATCACCTTGTCGCGCTGCGCCTTGGCGATGGCCGCGAGCATGCCGCGCTGGGCGGCTGATACCGCGTCGTGCGGGCCGGGCTCGCCGTGCTCCAGGCGGTACCAGTCCGATAGCCGCGCGGGGCGCGCGTCCGTTCGGTAGCGGTCGAACATGGCGACCGCGTAGCCCGGCAGGTCGAGGGCGTCGAACGGGACCGCGTCGGTCGCCGCGGTCACCATCTGTGCGAAGACGGCCTCGAAGAGCTGCTCCTTGTTGCCGAAGTAGGCATACAGCATCGCCTTGTTGGCGTGGGCGGCGGCGGCGATCCTGTCCACGCGGGCGCCGGCGATGCCGTGCTCGGTGAACTCCTCGGCAGCGGCGGCCAGGATGCGCCGCTTCGTGTCCTCCGCGTTCCTCACCATGGGAGCCAGCTTACAACCAACAAGTTAGTTGACAAGTTCTCCGGCGGTGCCTTAGATGTTAGTTACCAACTAGATGGTTACCTGAAGGCGGGTGACACGCCCGCGGGGCACATCGCGCGACGGCTGGCAGACCGGGGGGCGTCCGACCTGGCCGGGAACCTGTTGCCCGCGCTGGCCGCGGCCCGCGGCCCGCGGCCCGTCTAAAGAATCGAGGGAATTTCATGCGGTACAGGCTTTTGGGTAAGTCCGGGGTGCGGATCTCGGAGGTGGCGCTGGGCACGATGACCTTCGGCGAGGACTGGGGCTGGGGGGCATCCCGGGATGCCAGCGCGCGGATGCTGGACCTGTTCGCCGACGCTGGCGGCAATGTCATCGACACCGCCGACGTCTACACCAACGGGACGTCGGAAACCATCCTCGGCGAGCTGCTCAAGGGGCGCCGCGACCGGTTCGTGCTCGCCACCAAGTTCACCAACCAGACCGACCCGGGTGACCCCAACAGTGCCGGCAACCACCGCAAGAAGATCGTCACCTCGATCGAGGCGAGCCTGCGCCGGCTGCAGACCGACCATGTAGACCTGTACTACGTGCACGCCCGTGACGTCCTGACGGGGACCGAGGAGCTGATGCGGGCCCTGGATGACCAGGTCCGCCTCGGCAAGATCCTCTACCCCGCCGTCTCGGACTGGGCGGCGTGGGAGATCGCGGAGGCCAGCACGGCCGCCCGGTTGCGTGACTGGTCACCGTTCACCGCGGTCCAGCTGCGCTACAACCTGCTCGAC
>JAWWPV010000846.1:0-6132 GCA_033854775.1 Trebonia sp. | reverse complement strand
ATCCTCGCCACCTGCACGCCGTACCAGGTGGGGAACCTGCCGCTGCGCGGCGAGCACTGCGCGTGGATGGAGTCCTCCGCGGTGATCTACGCGAACTCGGTGCTCGGGGCGCGGACCAACTGCGAGGGGATCGCGTCGACCGGGGCGGCCTCGCTGACCGGGAAGATCCCCTGCTGGGGGAACCACCGGGAGGAGAACCGGCTCGGGACGCACCTGATCTCGGTTGAGGGCCTCTGCGTGGAGTCGTTCCAGGACTGGGGGATGCTCGGGTACTTCGCCGGCGGGATCGCGGGCGAGGACCACCCGGTGATCGTGGGAGACATTTCCCGGCCCGACCTGACCGAGCTGAAGCACTTCGGCGCGGCGGCCGCTACGTCCGGCGGGGTCGAGCTGTACCACATCCCGGGGATCACGCCGGAGGCGCCGACGGTTGAGGCGGCGTTCGGACCGGGGGCCGCGGCGCCGGACGCCGTCGTCTACGGGCCCGCGGAGCGGCGGGCGATGTACGAGACGCTGAACGAGATCGGCTCGTCTGCCGACGTGGACTTCGTGCTGCTCGGCTGCCCGCATGCCTCGGTCGACCAGATCCGGCAGGCCGCCGCCCTGCTCGACGGCAAACGCCTGTCGCCAAATACCGAGCTGTGGATCATGGCGCCGCGCGCCCTGAAGGTGATGGCGGACCGTTCCGGCTACACGCAGGTGATCGAGCGGGCCGGCGGGCGGGTACTCGCGGACTCCTGCCCGGCGATGTCGCGGGCCGCGCCCACGGGCACCAGGGTGTTCGCCACCGACTCCGCCAAGCAGGCGCACTACCTGCCCGCGATCCTCGGCATCGAGGCGTGGTTCGGGACGCTGGAGGAATGCGTCGCCGCGGCCGTCACCGGGCGCTGGAACGGAGGGCTGCACTGATGCTCATCCTTCATGGACGGACGGTCGTACCCGGGAGCGTTGAGGGCGAGGCCCTCGTGTCGCACGAGCCGATCTCAGGCTGGGGCGGCATTGACCCGGCCCGCGGCGTGATCATCGAACCCCGGCATGAGCTGTACGGAGTCTGCTTCACCGGCAAGGTCCTCGTCTTCCCAAGCGCGAAGGGGTCGTCGGGCTGGGCGGGCTTCTTCCAGACGACGCGATTGAGTGGCACCGCGCCGATCGGGATGATCATCGGCCGGATCTCGGCCAAGTCGGCGCTCGGCGCGGTCGTGACGCGCGTTCCCGCGGTCACGGACCTCGACGCCGATCCCTGTTCGGTCATCGCCACCGGTGACTGGGTGCTTGTTGATAACTCAACCGTGGAGGTCACGAAACGATGAGCGCGGCCACGGAGCACGACTCCGGCGGGAACGGGAACCCCGCGATGAGACCCGCGGGAAGCGTCGCGCTGGCGGTCACGGGGCTGTCTGTCGCCTACGGGAACGTGGTCGCGGTGCACGACGCGACGTTCACCGTCGCCGAGGGCGACGCCTGCGCGATCACCGGGCCCAACGGCAACGGCAAGTCCTCGATCCTGATGGGCGTTACCGGCATGGTGCGCAGGCGCGGCGAGGTGACGGTCTTCGGGGCGACGGCCAAGAACGGCGACGTCAAGTGGGCGGCGCGGCACGGCCTCACGCTCGTGCCCGAACGCCGGCAGCTCTACCCGGACCTGTCCACGGCGGACAACATCATCCTTGGCTGCTACACATGGACAAGAAGTATCGGCAAGGCTCGAAGATCGCAGCCCTACGGGCGCGCGATCGACCTCTTCCCCGAGCTGAAGCCGCACCTCGAGCAGGCGGCGGGCACATTGTCCGGCGGCCAGCAGCAGATGGTGGCGATCGCCCGCGGGCTCGCCGCCAACCCCAAGATCCTCGCCGTCGACGAGCCGTGCCTCGGCCTCGCCGAGACGGTCGCCAAGCGGGTGTACGACGTGCTCGCGCAGATCCACGCGGCCGGCACCACGCTGATCGTCGTCGAGGAGGCTCCGCGCCGGGCGCTGACCCTGTGCAACAGGCGCGTCGAGGTGCGCAACGGAATGGCTGTTAACTCCCGGGGGGACGCCCCCCCGTACCCCCCGAGGGATGCGGCATGAAGCTCGGCAACCTGATCATCGCCGGGATCGTCACCGGCTCCATCTACGCGATGTTCGCGGTCTGCGTCTCGGTCTGGTACCGGGTCTCCAACATCCTCAACCTGGCCGTCGGCGACTTCGCCATGGTCGGCGCGCTCGGCGTGGACAACCTGTACCGGGTCAAGGGGCTGCCGCTGCCGGTCGCCATCATCACCACGCTCGTCGTCGTCGCGGTGTTCGCGTACGCCTACGACCTGGTGGTGCTGCGCCTCGCGCAGGACGGGAAACGGCCGATCGAGGGCATCGTCGTCACGTTCTTCTTCACCTTCGCGCTGTCGTTCTTCATCGACGGGGTGGCGAAGTCGCTGTTCGGCACCGACGTGCACGCCGCGCCGACCCTCTGGAACGGCGCGGCGCTCACCCTGGGCACCCTGAACTTCGAGCGCTCGGGCATCCTCGTGCTGGCCTGCGCGGTCATCATCGGCGGCGCGTTCTGGGTGTACATCAGGTTCACGCTCGGCGGCAAGGCGCTCGAGGCGAGCGGCGAGAACTCGATCGGAGCGCGGATCGTCGGGATCGACACCAGGCAGTACCGGCGGCTGATCTTCATCGCGACCGCGGTCATCGCCGCCGTGTTCGGCATCGTGGAATCGCCGATCACCGGGTTCACGTACCTGTCCGGCGCGACGATCTCGCTCACCGGATTCCTTGCCGCCGCCTACGGCGGCTTCCGCAAACCCGGACGGGCGCTCGTCGCCGGACTGTTCATCGGCGTGCTCGAAGCGCTGCTCGACGGCTACGTCAGCACGCAGTACGGCGACACGGTCCTGTACGCCATCCTCGCCGCGATGATCCTCGCCTGGCCGCGCGGCCTCGGCTTCGAATCGGCGGTGACCGGATGAACGCGTTCCTGGCCGCGTCCGCCCGGATCACCTCCCGGGCCACGGCCCTGTCCTCTTCTCCGGCCGCGCGCCGGGTGCCGCGCGGCGGGGTGCCGACGGCAGTCGTCCTCGTGGCGGGCGCGCTCATCGTGCTGGGCTACGGGCAGCAGTACACCGGGTCCGTATTCGTGCTGTCCGCCACTTACGCGATCGTCACCGCCGGCATGGCGGTGCAGATCGGGTTCAGCCAGCAGATCGCGTTCTCCCAGTCGGTGTTCTTCGGCGTCGGCGCCTACGGCGTGGCAATGCTGAACACCCACCTCAATATGTCGGTGCTGCTCGCCACGGTGATCATGGTGGCCGGCGCGGCGCTAGCGGCGCTACTGCTCGGGTCGGTGGTCACCCGTGCCTCGGGGCTCGCGCTCGCCGTCGCCACGCTGATGCTGCCGCTGATCGCGGTCGGCTACGTGTCCGGCACCGGTTTCCTTGGCGGGCCGGTCGGCGCGCCGCTCACCGGCACGCTGTGGCCGTCGTCGGCGTCGTCGGCCGCGGTGGCGACCGTCGGCGGCGGCCTCATCGTCATCGTGGTGCTCGCGCTCGTAGTCTTCATCTGCGCCAGGATCCTCTCCTCCGACATCGGCCTCGAGCTGTTCGTGCTCGGCGTCGACGAGCGGACCGCCGCCGCCCTCGGGGTCCGCACGCCGCGGCGGAAGCTGGAGCTGTTCGTGCTCGGCTGCGTGTTCGCCGCGCTCGGCGGCGCCGTCTACGCGGGCACCCAGCAGTTCGTGCCGGAGACCGTGGTCGACCCGACCACCGAGCTGGCCCTGCTGATCATGCTGTTCATCGGCGGGCGGCGCTCGGTCATCGGGGCGGTCATCGGCGCGCTTGTCATCCAGTACCTGCAGGGCGCGAGCAACTGGGTGAGCGTCAACATCCTCATAGTCGAGGGCGTGCTGCTCACCGTGGTGCTCCTCGTGGACCCGGAGGGGCTGGCCGGCATCGCGGCGACCGGCATGGCCTGGCTGCGCCGGAAGACGTCGCCGGCCTCCGGCGCCGCGGCGGAAGCGCAGCCGGAGGCGGCGGCCGTTACCCCGGGCATCTCACTGTCCAGCGTGCTGGCGGACAGCGGCGCGACGGCGCGGGCCGCCGACCCGCAGGCCGCGACGCTGCTCGAGGTGCGGGGCGTGTTCAAGGAGTACGGCGGCCTCAGCGTGCTGCACGACGTCACGCTCTCGCTCCCCGAGCGCGGCCTGTTCGGGCTGTGCGGCCCGAACGGAGCGGGCAAGTCCACCCTGCTCAACATCATCGGCGGCAGCGTCGCGCCCTCGGCGGGCGAGGTCATCCTCAGCGGCGCCGACATCACCAAGCGCCCGCCGAACGAGCGGTTCTACCAGGGCGTCAGCCGCACCTTCCAGGCCGTGCACCTCATCAAGGGCCGCACCGTGCTCGACAACGTGGCGGTCGCCTGCCTCGCGTCCCACACCGCGTCGATCGTCACCCGGATCGGGCGCAGCCGGCTCGACGCGGCCCGGGCGAAGGCGGCGCGGACGCTGGCCGGCCTGGGCATGGGCGACCTCGCCGGCCGGGAGGTCTCCAGCCTCACGCTGGAGACCCAGCGGATGGTCGAGCTGGCTCGCGCGCTCGCGCCGAGCCCGCGCCTGCTGCTGCTCGACGAGCCCGCGTCCGGGCTGTCTGAGGAGCAGCGACAGCGGCTCGCCGCGCTGCTCACCACGATCGCCGACCGTACCTGCGTGCTGCTCGTCGAGCACGACCTGGCGCTCGTCGCCCAGGTCAGCGAGCGGATCTTCGTGCTGTCCGGCGGCCACCTCGTCTTCAGTGGCGGGCCCGCCGACTTCCGGTCCTCCCCCGTCGTCAACTCGCTGCTCGTCGGCAGCTGAAAAGCCTTGTCATCCATGGCAATTCTCAGGAGGGAAAGAACAATGATTCGAAGACGAACTACGTTCAAGGTAGCCGCCGCGGCGGCCACTGCCTTGCTGGCCGGCGCGCTCGCCGCGTGCGGCGGCGGCGGCGGGGGCAACTCCGCGAGCGCTAACTCCACCATCGTCGTCTGCAGCGACGAGGCGCTCTCGGGGGTGTACGCGCAGATCGGCGAGAGCGACAACTGGGGCTCCGAGGCGTACTTCAAGCACGTCAACGCCACCGGCGGCATCCTCGGACACAAGGTCAACTACATCTCGCTGAACAACCAGTCCAACGCGGCGCAGTCCGAGCTGGACGCGAAGAAGTGCATCCAGACCTACCACGCGCAGCTCATCGTCGGGCCGGAGTCCGGTGCGGACACCGAGTCCGCGCTGCCGATCGCGATCGCCAACAAGACGATCCTGATCAGCCTGTCCTCCGGTTGGCAGACCAACGGCTACCCGGCCAGCGAGCTGACCTCCTACGGCTTCCCCGGCTTCTACGACGTGTTCGCCCAGGACCAGATCGCCTCGGTGCAGAACCTGATCGTGCCCAGGCACTACACCAGGGTCGCGCTGCTCGAGGACAACTGCGGCTCGGTCTGCCTGTCCAACCAGTCCACCGTGCAGGGCCTCGCCAAGAAGGACGGCTTCCAGCTCGTCTCCACCCAGATCGACCCGGTAGGCGCCACCGACGTCACCCCGCAGGTGCTCGCCATGCTGGCCGCCAAGCCGCAGATCATCCTCCTCGGCCTGGTGCCAGGCACCGACTCGATCACGGCCATCAAGGCCATCAGGGCGCAGGACCCGACCATCCCGATCAGCGAGTGCTCCGGCTGCGAGATCCCCAGCTTCGTCTCGGCGGCCGGCGGGGCGACGGCGATGCAGAACATCTACGTGCTCGGGTCAATGAAGAACTGGCTGACCCAGGCGCAGGCGGGCACCACCGCGACGGACAAGGCGACCGCGGTCGGCCTGAAGGCGTACATCGCCGGCATGCAGGCCGCTGGCCTCGGCAACGACAACGCGATCGAGAACAGCCAGGAAGGCTGGGACGCCGGCCTTGAGATCCAATGGGCGATCCAGCAGGCAGGCAACCTGGACGAGAGCACGATCATGCAGAAGCTCCAGCACCTGGACATCAACACGCTGGGCATCGTGTGGAGCAGGACCCCGGCCAACTACGAGAGCTACAGCGCGGTCGACGCCGCCATGGCGATCATCAACCCAGACGGCTCGGCCAGCGTCTACCAGTCAGGGAGTGAAAGAGAGAAGTGCGGGCGGG
>JAWWPV010000845.1:0-4383 GCA_033854775.1 Trebonia sp. | reverse complement strand
TTCGCGGGCTGGCTGGCGGGCGCCGCACTCCCCGGCGGCTCTGTCCGCACCTGCTTCCGCCTGGTCGAGCCGCCCGCCGATCCCGATGCCTGGCGGGTCGAGTTCTCGCTCCAGTCGGCCGACGACCCGAGCCTGATGCTGCCCGCCGCGGACGTGTGGGCCGGGGCCGGATACGGCTGGCTGGTCGGAGTCCTGGCCCAGCACACCGGTCATCCCGAGGAGGAACTGCTCGCCGGCCTCGGTACCGCGGCCAGGCTGTTCCCCGCGCTCGACACCGCACTGCACGAGGCCGCGCCCGCCCAGGTCACGCTGGACACCGACGACGCGCTTGATTTCCTGCGCGAGACCGGCCCGCTGCTGTCGGCGGCAGGGTTCGGCGTGCTCATGCCGGACTGGGCGCGCAAGGCGCGGCTGGGCCTGAAGCTGACCGCCAGGTCGTCGAGCGGGTCAACCGCCTCGGGCCGGCCGGGCCAGTTCGGCCTGCAGGATCTCGTGTCCTTCCGCTACGACGTGGCCCTCGGCGACGACGTGCTGACCGCGGAAGAACTGGCCGAGCTGGCCGAGCGGAAGGTACCGCTCGTCCGCGTCCGGGGCCAGTGGGTGGAACTCGACGACCGGCACCTGAAGGCCGCGCTGAAATTCCTTGACGCCAGGCAGTCAGGGACCATGACCGGCGCCGACGTGCTCGGCGCCGCGCTTGGGGGAGACGGGCCAGGGGCGGACGGAAGGCCGCACGACCTTCCGCTGACCGAGGTGGACGCCGACGGGTGGCTCGGCGACCTGCTGTCCGGCCAGGCCGACGAGCGGCTCGGGCCGGCGCAGACGCCGGCCGGCTTCCGCGGCACTCTCCGGCCTTACCAGCAGCGCGGGCTTTCCTGGCTGTCCTTCCTCGGCCGTCTCGGTGTCGGTGCCGTCCTCGCCGACGACATGGGCCTCGGGAAGACCGTCCAGCTCCTGTCGATGCTGTGGGCGGAACGGGTGGAGAACGAACTCGTTCGGGATGATGCCGCTCGTCCAACCCTGCTGATCTGTCCAATGTCGCTGGTCGGGAACTGGCAGCGGGAGGCGGAGCGCTTCACCCCCGAGCTGGCCGTGCATGTCCATCACGGGGCCGACCGGCTGGCCGGCGCCGAGCTCGCGACGGCCATGGCGAGCGCGGACCTGGTGATCACCACCTACCAGACGGTGGTGCGGGACCTGGCGGCGCTGTCGGAGGCCAGCTGGGCGAGGGTGGTCTGCGACGAGGCGCAGGCGATCAAGAACCACCTGAGCCAGCA
Source organism: Trebonia sp. (assembly GCA_033854775.1). Taxonomy (GTDB): domain Bacteria; phylum Actinomycetota; class Actinomycetes; order Streptosporangiales; family Streptosporangiaceae; genus Trebonia. Next base: position 3,106 of record JAWWPV010000845.1, on the reverse strand, counting down.
GGCGAAGGCGGTCCGGTCGCTGCCAGGCGCGTCGCGGATCGCGCTGACCGGCACGCCGGTGGAGAACCAGCTTTCCGAGCTGTGGTCGATCATGGAGTTCACCAATCCCGGCATGCTCGGCACCGAGAAGTCGTTCCGCGAGAGGTTCGCGGTACCGATCGAGCGGCACGGTTCGGCGGAAGCCGCGCAGGAGCTGCGCAGGATCACCCAGCCGTTCGTGCTGCGGCGGCTGAAGACCGACAAGTCGATCATCTCCGACCTGCCGGAAAAGCAGGAGATGAAGGTCTGGTGCAACCTGACCCAGGAGCAGGCCAGCCTGTACGCCGCGACGGTCACCGACATGCTCTCCCGGATCGACGACGCGTCCGACGACATCACCAGGCGCGGACTGGTGCTCGCCACCATGGCCAAGCTGAAGCAGGTCTGTAACCACCCGGCCCACCTGCTCGGTGACGGTTCCCGGCTGCCCGGGCGGTCAGGCAAGCTGGCCAGGCTCGAGGAGATCTGCGAGGAGGTCGTCGCTGACGGCGACAAGGCCCTGTGCTTCACTCAGTACGCCGAGTTTGGCCGCATGCTACAGCCGTACCTCTCCGCGCGGATCGGCTGCCCGGTGCTCTTCCTGCACGGCGGCACGGCGAAGAAGCAGCGGGACGCGATGGTCGCCAGGTTCCAGGAGGCCGACGAGCCCCTGCTGTTCCTGCTGTCGCTGAAGGCGGGCGGCACCGGACTCAACCTGACCGCCGCGAACCACGTGATTCACGTCGACCGCTGGTGGAACCCGGCGGTTGAGGACCAGGCCACCGACCGGGCATTTCGCATCGGCCAGCGCCGCGACGTGCAGGTTCGCAAGTTCGTCTGCGTGGGCACCCTGGAGGAGCGGATCGACGCCATGATCGAGCAGAAGAAGGCCCTGGCGGAGCAGATCGTCGGCACCGGCGAGAGCTGGCTCACCGGGCTGTCCACCGCCGCGCTGCGCGAGGTGCTGACGCTATCGCCCGTGGCGGTGTCGTCATGAGTCCCTGGTACGAGTGGGAGTCGGCTGGGCCGATCGCCGTCGAGGGCGGCGTCAAGGCCAAGAGCAAGCGCGGCGCGATCGGTGAGCAGTGGTGGTCACGGCGGTTCATCGCGGTGCTCGAGTCCTACGGGCTCAGCAGCCGGCTCCAGCGGGGACGTTCCTACGCCAGGCGCGGCCAGGTTCTGGAGTTCACGCTGGCCGCCGGCAAGGTCACCGCGCGCGTGCAGGGGTCGCGCCCGGCGGCGTACCAGGTGTCGATCACGGTGCGGCCGCTGACAAGTGCCCAGTGGCGAGCGGTCGAATCGCGGCTGGCCGGCCAGGCTCTGTTCCGCGCCCGGCTGCTGGCAGGCGAGATGCCGGCCGAGATCGAGGAGGTCTTCGCCGCCTGCGGGACGCCGTTGTTCCCTGATGCCGCCAGCGACCTGGCGATGAGCTGCAACTGCCCGGACTGGGGCGTTCCGTGCAAGCACCTCGCCGCGGTCTGCTACGTGCTGGCCGAGGCGTTCGACGCCGACCCGTTCGCGATGCTCGCCTGGCGCGGCCAGGGGCGCGATGACCTGCTGGCCACGCTGAGCGGCAGCGCCGGTCCCAGCGCGAGCGGCGCGCGCCAGGAGGCCGTGGGGACCAGCCATGCCGCGGCCCTGCTGGCCGACGTGACCGGGCCGCCGCTGGCGGAGTCGCTCGCCGACTTCTGGTCGCCCGGCCTGAGCCAGGCCCGCCTCCGTGCCCTGCCCGCGAGCCCCGCGACCCCGCCTGACCTGCTGCTCAGGATCTCAGACCCGCCAGCGGTCCGCGTTCGAGGCGCCGGCCTCCGCGACCTCCTCGCACCCGCCTACGCTCAGCTCGCCTCGCCCGAGGCGGCCCAGGACGGCGAGAAATAAGCATCCGGGCTGCGCGGCACTCTCCGGACCTCAGGAGCGCCGCGGTAACCGGCGCGAAAATTCCTGCAACCAATGCGAACGGAGCGCCGTCGTATAGGTTGTGATTCGGAGCTGAGATTCCGGACCCGTTAACTGGAGGGATTGCATAAATGGCGCTCAATGTGCATGTCGTCCGGAATTCGCTGACTGGCGGAATCGTGGTCGCCGCGTCAATTCTTGCCGTCGGCTGCGGTTCGCACAGCTCGACCGCCTCCGGCCAGCCGACGGCCACGGCTTCCGCCGGGAACTCCAGCACTTCCGCTGCTAGCACGCCTTCGAGCGGTGCCACGGGGCAGGCTTCTAGCCCGGCGGGCGGCACGCAAACCAGCGGCGCACCCGCGGGCGCCGCGGCCTGCTCGAGCTCGAATCTGCGTATTGCGCTAGGTGCAGGCGGCGGCGCCGCCGGCACCGATTTCACGATCCTTGATTTCACCAACAGTGGCGGCACATCGTGCACGCTTTACGGATTTCCAGGTGTATCGCTGATCAATTCGTCGGGCACGCAAATTGGCGCCGCCGCGACGCGCAACCCGTCGAAGCCCTCGGCCCTGGTGACGCTCGCACCCGGCGCCAAGGCCAGCGCGGCCCTTGGCGTGGCCAACGCGCAGAACTACCCCGCGGCGGCCTGCAAGCCGACGGCATCCGCTCAGCTGAAGGTCTTCCCGCCGAACCAGACCCAGGCGATCGAGGTGCCGTTCACCACCACGGGCTGCGCCGTCTCGTCCGCCCACCAGCTGAGCGTCACCGCCGTCACGGCCGGCGCGGGCCAGCCCGCCTAAAAGGGTAACGGCCGGGCGCCTGTAAGAATCACTAAATTCAACAGAAGAGACCGGAAACCACTCGTCTGTATGCGGCTTCCGTGTGATAATCGCCGTGCTCTACCACATTGGTGGACTTATAGACCAAAAAGTCTACTAAGTCACAGCAGGTTCATACTGAAGCCGCAGGCGGCCGACATCCAGCGGTCGCCACAAACGTGAGGAGTGTGCCCTGAGCATGGCTCTCTCTGTTCGCTCGCGCCTTTGGGCCGGACTGGCCGCGGGGGTGCTGACCGTCGCGGCATCGGCCGCCGCGACCGTCGGCACCGCCCAGGCCTCGTCCACCCCCGGGCCCAACACCCCCGAGAAAGTACCAACCGGGCTCCACGCCTCGGCGCTGCCCGGCGCGGCGG
>JAWWPV010000844.1:0-12134 GCA_033854775.1 Trebonia sp. | reverse complement strand
TGGACGAGATCCGGAGGCTGCTCGCCAGCCCCGACGTCATCGTGGGCAGCGTCGCCGCCGTCACAGAAACCGGCTCCCTCGTGGTCGCGTCGGCCAGCGGAAGCCAGCTAACCGGCTACGCCGGCGGGTCCGCCCGCGCGATCTGGGTCGTCGGCGCGCAGAAGGTGGTGCCCGACCTGGCCACCGCGCTGCGCCGCGTCGAAGACCACTGCCTCCCGCTGGAAAACGACCGCGCCATGAGGGTCTACGGGCAGCCAAGTGCCGTCAACCGCGTGCTCATCCTCAACGCGGAACCGCACCCTGGGCGCGGCACCGTCCTGCTGCTCCGCGAAGCCATCGGGTTCTGAAACCACCAGGAAGGCCGTCGGCTCGCTGCCCGGGTCATGATGGGAAGCACGACAGCGAGAAGAAGGTGACCTGATGGCCTCGAACCAGCCGCACGCCCAGTCCCGCCAGGGCCGGCCTCGCCACGGGGAGCGCGCGCTAGCGGGCGAGACTGCCCCGGTCTCGCCCGCTGGACGGCTGCGGCGCCTGCTGGAGGACGGTGAACTGGTCGTCGCGCCAGGGATCTTCGACGGGCTCAGTGCCCACCTGGTGCGCCGGATGGGATTCCTGGCCGGGTACCTGACCGGTGCCGGGGTGGCCGCGGCAGGCTTCGGCCTGCCGGACATCGGGCTGGTCGGCATGTCAGAGATGGTCGATCGGGTGTCCATGGTCACGGGCGTCCTCGCGGAGATACCGCTCATCGCCGACGCCGACACCGGGTACGGCCCCCCGCCGTCGGTCACCCGGACGGTGCGGGCCTACGAGCGGGCCGGAGTCGCGGCCATCCAGCTTGAGGACCAGGCCTTCCCCAAGCGCTGCGGCCACCTGCCTGGCAAGGAACTGGTGAGCGTGGATGAGTATCTCGGCAAGCTGGGCGCCGCACTTGACGCGCGGAACGAGGCGCTGATCATCGCCAGGACCGACGCACGGGCCGTGCTCGGACTCGACGCGGCGATCGAGCGCGGCAACGCCTACGCGGGGGCCGGGGCGGACGTCATCTTCGTCGAGGCACCGCGCACGGTCGAGGAAATCACCCTCATCGCGCGCGAGATCACCGCGCCGAAGCTCATCAACGTGGTCGCGGGCGGGCTTACGCCCGAGGTTGACCCGGCCATGCTGCGGCAACTCGGGTACTCGATCGCGATCTACCCCACGACAGCCCTGCTGGCCGTCGCGAACGCCGCCGTGACGGCCCTGCGGGGCATCGGCGGTTCGCACGCGGTTCCGCTGCCGATGTCACGGATGGAGGACTTCTTCCGGGTGGTCGGACTGGACGAGTGGTTCGCGGTCAGCGAGAGATGGTCCGGGCCCGCGTAAAGGCCCACAGCTGATCGCGGAGGCTCGGTACACCTTTCCGGCGCAGCCTTTGGCTAGGCGCGGACGGCGATGAGGACGGCGAAAAGCAGGGTCAAGGACGCGCCGATCGCGTGCAAGGTGAGCACGAGGGGGGAGGCGGTCAGCGGCGCGGTGCCGGGGGCCGCCGGGGCCGCGTCCGCGTCGGCCGCCGCGCGCCTGACGGCGCGGGTGTTGACAGTGAACAACGACACGCCCGCACAGATCGCGCCGAGCAGGATGCCGAGGCCGATCACGGCGAACAGCCGGTCGCGGCTGACCACGTAGCCGAGCCAAAAGCCGATGCCGATCATCGCCAGCGCGGGGTGTACGAACTCGGCCAGGTCCTTCAGGCCCGGCAGCGGCTCGCTCCTGGCTTGCTGGAGGGACAGCGGGGCGAAGCGGTCGCGGTCGTTCCGCCTCGGTCTCGCCGGGGCAGGGGCCCTGGCTTGGGCGGGCGAGGCGGCAGCGACGGCCGGGCCGGTGCTGGCGGCCGCGGGCTGCTCGGCCGGGACGGGAACCGATTCCTCGGGTTCGCGCTGGTCGTACCCGGAGTGGATTGCCGTCATCAGCAGGTAGCCGCCGATGGCGGCAGTGCACAGCCAGAGCAGGAGTGCGGCGACTGCCACGTGCGTATCTCCTCTCGTTCCTGCTTGACTGTAGTCGCCAGGCCACTCGCGTATTACGACAGGGAGTCGTCGAGGTCGCCGAGGGTACGGATGAGTTCGGTGTTGGCGGTGTAATCGACGGGGCAGGCGATTACCGAGACGGTGTCATCGTCTAGGGCCGCTCGCAGGCACGGCAGCAGTTCGTCGGCCGAGGAGATGCGGTAGCCCTTGGCGCCGAAGCTTTCCGCGTACGCGACGAAGTCCGGATTGCCGAACCGTGTGTCGACGTTGTGCCCGATCTCCATGTCCATCTTCCAGCTGATCAGGCCATACGCGTCATCGACCCAGACAAGGATCACGAACGGCAGCCGCAGCCGGAGCGCGGTCTCGATCTCCTGGGAGTTCATGAGGAACGAGCCGTCGCCGGTCGCGACGAGCACCTTGGCCTCCGGCCTGGCGATCTTCGCGCCGATGGCACCGGGCACCGTCCAGCCCATGGTCGACAGGCCGTTGGAGATCAGGCAGGTGTTGGGCGCGTAGGTCGGGTACAGCCGGGCCATCCACATCTTCAGCGCGCCCGTGTCCACGAGCACGATGTCCTCGCGGCTGAGCGCGGCCCGCGTGTCGGCCACGATGCGCGCCGGGTGCATCGGGAACCGGTCGTCTTGCTGGCCGCGAGTGAGTTCGTTCGATAGCAGTTCCCTGATCCGCTCCCCGCCGGCGGCGGGAACCCTGCGCCACACGGCCGCGGCGAGCGCGTCGAGGCTGTGGCTGATGTCGGCGGTGAGACCAACGGCGACGTCGTAGTGCACGTCGACCTCGGCAGGGAACCGGTGCACGTGGATGATCCTGGTGGTACCGCTCGGGTTGATCCTGACCGGGTTGAACTCCTGAAGCTCGTAGCCGACCGCCACGATAACGTCGGCCCGGTCGAAGCCGAAGTTGACGTAGTCGTGGCGCATGAACCCGACCGTGCCAAGTGCCAGCGGATGATCGTCTGGGAACACGCCCTTGCCGTGGAAGGTGGTGGCCACCGGGATGTTCAGGGACTGCGCGAAGCGGATCAGCGCCTGACTGGCCCCGCCACGGGCGGCGCCATGACCCGCGAGCACGACCGGGTTGCGGGCCTCACGCAGGATCTGCGCGGCCCGGGATACCTGCTCACCCGACGGGTCGTCCGCCCGGGGCACGTTCACGCGCAGCGGCGACAGTCCCGAGGGAACGGACGCCGCCTCGACGTCCTCGGGTACGGCAAGGTAGACGGCCCCGGGCCGTTCGGTCTGTGCCAGCTTGAACGCCTTGCGGATCATCTCGGGCGCGGCGCCAGGGATGGCCATCAGCGCCGACCACTTGGTGACCGGGGCGAACATCGGCACGAGATCCACGGCCTGGTGTGACTCCTTGAAGCTGCGCGCCATGCCGACCTGGGCCGACATCGCGATCAGCGGCGTGGAGTTGGTCGTGGCATCGGCCGTGCCGAGCAGCAGGTTAATCGCACCGGGCCCGAGGGTCGACGAGCAGACGCCTGCCTTCCCGGTGAGCCTGCCGTAGGTCTCGGCCATGAACGAGGCACCCTGCTCGTGCCTGGTGAGCACGTACTCGATCGAGGACTTCGACAGCGCCTCCATCAGCCGGATGTTCTCCTCACCCGGTATCCCGAAGACGTGGGTCACGCCCTCGTTCTCCAGGCACTCAACGATTAGCTCGGCCGTGGAACGCGACTGCTCACCCATGACGCCAAGCCTAGCGGCGTCCTTTGCTGGGTCAGCGACCGCCAGCAGACGTTTGCGGGGAGTGCACGTGTGGGGCGAGGATGGATGGCATGACAGCAGACGACGATGTTGCCGCGAAGCAGATCAGCGCGCTAGAGGCCAAGCGCTACCAGGCGATGACCGATGGCGACATCGGCACGCTCGAGGAGTTGTTCGCCGCGAACCTCGTGTACACGCATTCCGACGCCTCGTCGGACAGCAAGCAGGGCTACCTGGACAAGCTAGCGAGCGGTCACTTCGACTACGGCGTCATCGAGCACCCGGAAACCAGCATCGTGGTGCACGGGGATTGCGCGATCGTCGTCGGCGACATGCGCGGCGAGGTGGTGATCGGCGGCCAGACGCGGGTGCTGAACAGCAGGTCGCTGGCGGTCTGGGTGCGCGAGGACGGGAACTGGGTCCTGCTGGCGTACCAGCCGACCAAGTACCCAGCCTGACCTCCGGTCCCTAGCCCGGCCCCATGTAGCCCCGCCCCATGGCACCCAGGGGCATCACGTTCCTTAACTGAAGGGTGACGAGTCCGCTCTTGTCGCGACACGCGGCATATGCGTTAAATATGGTGTGTATTCGCATATGCGGGGCAGGTGAGGCTCGGTGGACGAGGTCAGTTTCGGCCCGAGACGCGAAATCCGCCTGCCATCGCGTTACCGGCGTGTGTTCGCCGCCATCGCCGCCGTCGTCGCAGCGGGCGCCATCACCGCAGGCGCCGCGCTAGCGGTGACGACCACGGGCATGCGCAACGCGACCACTGCACCGCGCAACGCCAGTGCGCCCGCGGTGGCCCCGCTTGAGCCGGCGGGCTGCCCGCCGGTTCAACCGACACGGCCGGACCTGTCCGCACTCCCGGCAGGCATGCGGCCCGGCGCGCTGAGGGTCATCATCGAGGCCCAGTTCAGCGGCCAGTGCCGGGTCAGTCGGTGAATGTCGGGTCGGCGCCGTGCACCCGCGGTGCCCGGCCCTTGGGCTCCTCCCACTCCTCTGACCGCCCGAGCGCCGTGAGGTCGAGCAGTGAGTAGCTGCTGCCAAGGGTGTCTGAGCCCCGCGCCCAGGTCGAGTACGTGTGGAAGACCTGATCGCCGTCGCGCAGGAAGCAGCTCAGCCCCGGGACCTCCGTGGAGGCGCTTTCGCCGAGCATGTCGGGCTCTTCCCGGTAGTTGTAGATGATCGGCTGCCTGCCGGAGTCCAGGGTGGCCCGGAAGTCGTAGTTGAAGTCGCTGCCGTACGAGGAGTACCAGGGGATCGTCCAGCCCTTGACGGCCCGCTGCTTCTCCAGCTTGTCCAGCGGGGCGCGCGATACGAGGACGAAGTTCGTGTCCCGCGACCTGAGGTGGGCCAGCATGCCGTCGGAGATCTCTTCGATCCCCGCCGAGCAGCCCGGGCAGGCGGCGTCCCAGTCGGGGCCGAACATGACGTGCTGGATGATGAGCTGGCTGCTGTCCCCGAACAGGCCGGCGAGCGGCACCTGGCCGTCCCGCCCTTCCAGCAGGTACTCCTTGTCGATCAGGACCATCGGCAGCTGCCGCCGCTTGGCGTTCAGCGCGTCCCGTTCGCGGGTCGCCTTCTTCTCCTGGTCCAGTAGCCGCTTCCTTGCTTCAAGCCACTGCTCACGGGTCACGACCTCCGGAAATGCCATGCGATGCCTCCTCAGCGCTTGGGGTGCCCACTGGTTGAGACCCCGCTCCTCGCGTCGAGTCATCGGTCATGGGAGGAGAAATCCCCCGCCGTCCCGGCCCGCCGCCGGCGAGGAGGCCGCGGGTTCCCCCGCGAAAGCGAGGAGTAATCCCGAACGACTGCGGCTTACTCTCGGTGGCCGTACAGGTCTCCCCGGCGGTCAGCCAGGTACGTGCCCGATGACTCGCCGGGGAGGTCCGCGATGATTAGTTCCTCGGCCTTGGCGTCGGCCTGCGCGAGCACCTCGCCGCGCGGCCCGCAGATCATGCTCAGCCCGCCGTACTCGAACACGTCGTCCGCGCCGCAGTAGTTCGCGTAGACGACGCCGCAGTTGTTCTCGCAGGCCCGCGCACGCACGAGGATCTCCTGGACCTCCTCGCAGCCGGTCATGTTCGCGGTGGGTACGAACACCGCCCTGGCCCCGTCGACCGCCAGGCTGCGCACGGCTTCAGGGAACTCGACATCGTAGCAGATCAGCATCCCGACGCGGGAGCCGCCGAAGTCGAACGCGGCCGGCGGCCGGCTGTTCGCGTCGAACTGGCCACGGTCCAGGTCGCCGTAGAGATGCACCTTGCGGTGCCGCCCGCGGACGACGCCATCGGGGCCGATCATCGTCGCCGCGTTGTACGCACGGTCGTCGGCAGCACCATCTTCGGAAGCACCGTCGTCGGCAGCACTGTCGCCGGGGGCGCGTTCTGGGTGCCCGTAGACGATCGCGAGGTGATGGCGCCGCGCGATCTGGGCGACGGCGGCCTCGGTCGGCCCGCCCGCCTCCTCGGCGAGGCGCAGCACCTCGGCCCGGGTGATGGCGTAACCGGACGTGAACATTTCCGGTGTTACCAGCACCTCCGCCCGCCGCGCGGCGGCGGCGGCGCAGATCGCGTCGAGCCGGCGCAGGTTTCCCGCGACGTCGCGGGGCCCCGGCGGGCATTGCCACGCGGCAACGCGTGTCGTCGCGGACATCGTCACTCTCCCAGGTCGAGCGGTGCTAGCTGTTCGAAGAGGTCGCCAGGGCCCGGGTTATCCGGGTGGGAGGCGCCGCCGAAGTGCGTCATGATGCCCCAGACGGCGTTGAGCGCCGTCTGGACGGCTCCTTCCGCCCACCCCGGCATGAAGGAAACATCGTCGCCGGCCAGGAATATGCCCCGCTCGGCGGGCGGCAGCCCGCCCTGCATGAAGTGCCGGTACATCCGGTGGTTGTAGCGGTAGTGGCCGGGCAGCGCCCCCTTGAACGCGCCGAGGAAGTGCGGGTCGTCCTCCCAGGACACCGTCACCGGGTCACCCACGATGTGGCCGGCGATATCGACGCCCGGGTAGATCTTGCCGAGCGCGTCCAGTGAGAGCTTGACCCGCTGCTCGACGTCGTAAGGCAGCATCTTCAGCGCGTCGGACATCCAGGTGTAGGTCAGGCAGATGACCGCTGGCCGGCCCGGGCCGTTGTCGAACAGGTAGGTTCCCCGGGTGAGCCGGTCGGTCAGCGTCATGCCCATCACCGGGAGGCCGGTGGCGGGGTTGATGTCGTTCCAGAACGGCCGGTCGACCATCACGAACGTCTTGGACGACTGCATGTACCTGGTGCGGTCGAGCGCCATCCACAGATCGTGCGAGAAGAGGCTCTCATCGAACTCGATCTGGGTCGTCAGCAGCCAGTTCTGGCAGGTGGTCAGCACCGCGTCGTGGTTGCGGCTGGTCCCCCAGCGGTCGCGCACGCTGAACACGCCGTCGTCGTGCCGGTGAATGGCCGCCACGCCCGAGCGCGTGACGCCGCCGTGCAGGCTTTCGAGCGTGGTGCCCGCCGGCCAGGGGCTGCGCTCGCTGACCGGCAGTGTCCACAGCCGCCTGGGCAGTTGCTCGGCCCCGCCGACGATGAGCCGCTGGTCGGTGTCGCAGTTGGTGAGGACGACCCGCAAGATCTCCAGCATGGAGTTCGGGAAGTCCGAGTCCCACCCGCCGGTGCCGAAGCCGACGAGCCCGAACGTCTCCCGGTAGCGGAACGGCAGCTTCGCGAAGCACGGGGAGGTGGCGACGAAGTCGTAGAAGGTCCGGCCGTCCCACAGCGGCACGAGCTCGTCCCACCGCTTCTTCAGCCCCTCCACGTCGCGGGCGCGGATCGCGTCCTGCAGGCCGCTGAAGCCGATCTGCTCAAGCGCCTCGTCCCAGGCTTGCGCGACCTGGGTGAACTCCGGCGGGAGCTCACTGAGGGTGCTGCCCTGGAAGGTCCGCCCGGCGATGTCGACGACGGTGCTGCCCGCGGCCTCGGTGAGCGGGTTGGGGAACGGCACGCTGTCGAGCCCGACCCGGTCCGCGTAGTGGAAGAAGGACGTGCCGGAGACCGGGAACCGCATCCCGCCGAGCTCGGCGACGACGCCGTCGGCGCCTTCGAACTCGTGTGAACGCAAGCGGCCGCCGATGCGGGTGGGCTCGTAGACGACCGGCCGGAGCCCGAGCTCCATGAGCTCGTAGGCGGCCACCAGCCCGGCCAGCCCGGCCCCCACGATGGCGACGGTAGCGCCGTGCGCCGCCCGCGGGACCGCGCCGAGGCCGGCGGGATGGCGCAGCCACTCGTCGTAGCCGAAGGGGAAGTCGGGGCCGAAGACGGTGATCAGGGCCGACTGCTCGCCTTCGAGCCCCGATGCCGTCGTCACGCGAGCTCCAGGACTGCCTGAGCGGCGTTGTGGCCGCCGAGACCAGAGACCGCGCCACCCCGCTGTGCGCCAGAGCCGCACAACAGGACGCCTTCCCTGCTGGTCGCCACGCCCCAGCGCACCGCGGGCGTATCGAGCGCGGTGGTCTCGGTCGCCCAGGGCCAGCTCAGGTCGCCGTGGAAGATGTGCCCGCCGGGCATGCCCAGGTCGGCCTCGATGTCTTGCGGTATCTTCGCCTCAACGCAGGGCCTGCCGTCCGCGTCGTGCGCGACGACCGACTCGATGGGGTCGATGAGGTGCTCGTTGAGTGAGGCGATCGCGCGCTGGACGGCCAGTTCCTTACGCGAGGCACGCGTCGCCGGGTCCTCGAAGAGCGTCGCGGGAAGGTGCAGGCCGAAGTAGGTCAGCGTCTGGGTCCCGTCGGGAACGTGGCCGAGAATCGAGGGATCGGTCAGGGAATGGCAGTACACCTCACCAGGCATGCTCGAGGGTACCTGTCCGCCCGCGGCATCCGCGTAGGCCCGCTCAAGCTCCGGGTAGTCCTCACCGAGGTGCAGGGTCCCGGCGAACGCGATCCGCGGGTCCGTGCCCGATGCCAGCCGAGGCAGCCGGTCAAGCAGGAAGTTGACCTTCAGCTGAGCCCCGACTGGTTTCCCCGCCGGGTCGCGCTCCTCACCGAGCAGGCCGGCCAGGACCCAGGGGGCGACGTTCGCGAGGACGAAGCGGGCGCGCAGCGTCTGCGTCTCGCGGTCGTGAATCACGTCGATCTCGGTGTCACCCGCACTGGTTTGGATCGGACTGGCCCGGATCGCGGTGACCTCGGCGTCGACGGCCAGTTCCGCGCCCGCGCCGCGGGCCGCCGCGGCGAGCGCGTCGGTGACCGCGCCCATCCCGCCCACGGGCACGCGCCACTCACCCGTCCCGTTGCCGATGAGGTGGTAGAGGAAGCACCGGTTCTGGATGAGCGACGGGTCGTCCATGCGCGCGAAGGTGCCGATCAGCGCGTCGGTCGCCACCACGCCGCGCACCGTCTCGTCGCGGAAGCGTTTCTCGATGGCCTCGCCCAGCGGCCGCTCGACGAGCTCGTGCCACAGGCCCTGATCGGCCTGCTGGCGCAGCGCCGACGCCCTCGGCAGCGGCTGGGTGAGCGTCGGGGCGACGGCGGCGGCGAGCTCGCCAACCTGCCGGTAAAAGTCGCGCCACGCCTCGTACTCGGCATCGGAGCCCGTCAGGTCACGGAAGCTGTCCCTGGTCGCGGGCCCCTCTGGACGCTCGACGAGCAGCCCCCGCGCGACGCCATCGCGCAGTACCGGGGTGTAGGACGCCGTCGAGCGTGACGCTAGCCGCAGGTTCAGGCCAAGGTCGGCCGCGATCGACTCCGGCAGCAGTGACACGAGGTAGGAGTACCGGGACACGCGGGTCGGAAAACCAGGGAACGCGGGCGCGGATACAGCGGCACCGCCCGTGTGGTCGAGGCGCTCAAGTACCAGCACCGACAACCCCGTCCGGCCGAGGTAGGCCGCTGCGGTCAGGCCATTGTGGCCACCGCCGACGATCACCACGTCGTAGGCACCGCGTCTGGTCAGGGATTCGCTCATGAGCCGATCGTAGCGAGAGCGGACCCGCGTCCCTCGACATCACCGGCCGCCGATCGCGGAAGTAGTTCAGGACAGCGCGGCGGCCAGGCTGACTCCCGCGAGGGCCAGCATGATCATGGCGGCGATCCGGGAGATCCAGGTCAAGGGGATGAGCTTGAGCAGGCCGCGGCCGCCGACGATGGCGAGTCCGCCCACCGCCCACAGCGCCAGGACCGCGCCCGTGGCGACCGATGCCGGGTCGTGGTAGCGGGCGGCCAGGGTGGCGGTGGCGATCTGCGTGAGGTCACCGAACTCGGCTACCAGGATCACCATGAAGCTCGTCCCCGCAACGCGCCAGAATCCCGGCTCCCTGCCGTGCAGTTCCACGTGCTCGTCGTCGTCGCCGTGGCGCCCGCGCAGCAGCAGCACGGCACCGATCGCGAACAGCGCCGCCACGATGATCTCAAGCGGGCGGTGGGGGAGCAGGCCGAGCACGCTGCCTGCCGCGATGGCGAGCCCCACGTGCACGGCGAAAGCGGCGGCGACCCCGGCGAAGACCCAGGTGGGCCGGTAGCGGCTGCCCAGGATCAGGCTGGCGAGCGCGGTCTTGTCCGGCAGTTCAGCGGTGAAGATGACAGCGAACACAGTCGCCGCTATGGCCAGGCTCACGGGGGGCGCCTCCTTCAGGCACGACAGCCAACGGCTTCGGTCTGAAGGTCTCGCTCAAGCCCCACGGGCTCCCGGGCGCCGGGCCCTGGTCAGGGCCAGCATGTCGACGTGCCGGCTGAAGAGCTACTCCCCTTCGCTTGGACAGCATACAACCACTGATCGGCGGGATAACTTCCGTTTAGCGTTACATGTCGCCCATCGGGATGATTTCCAGGACCTCGATGGAGGTTCCCGGCATGGTCAGGTGCGGGTGGCCCTCAAGGATGCTCTCGACCTCGTCGGCCGAGCCGGCCTCAAGGATCGAGTAGCCCGCGACACCGTCGGTGCTCGCCGCGCCCGCACCGACGTGGGTCGTGTGCGCGAGGGGGGAACCGAGGTCGGCGATGGCGTAGTCGACCTTGGTCGCCCAGACCCGCCAGGCCTCCAGGCCCGCCCGCATCTGCTCGGGGGTGGCATTGGCCATCTGCTCGCGCGCGGACGCCTGCGCACGGTAGAGAATCATGAACTTGGACATCGTCATCTCCCCAAGTCTTCGCGGCTCTTGCTGGCCGCCTCTGGCGTGACAATACGCCGGCCGCAGGCGGCTGTCAGTGTTGCCCCGCCGCCCTGGGCGTCAAGAGGGCTTGGCCGTGTCCTGGTCCCGATCCCGGTCCCGGCGCCGTTCCTGCGACGGCACGTGCACGAACAGGTCCTGCTGGCTGGCGATCAGCGTCGGCTGCGGTGCGGGCTCTGGGAGCCGGTAGCGGACCTCCTGCAAGTGGTCGCCGTACTGCCGGTCGGCGTTGTAGACCTTGTTGAACTGCCAGCTCATGCGGGCGAAGTTGGTCTGGCCGTGCGCTACCTGCCGCGCGACGATCCCCGCGGTCTTGGCCAGCGCCGCCACCCCAAGGTGCTTGCGGGCCAGCACGGCCTGGGTCTTGACCAGTTCCTCGTAGAAGCGGCGCAGCGGCAGCCTCGTCGGCAGCACCGCGTGCTGCACGTCGAACAGCCGGTAGTCCAGGGTGGTCAGCCGCCGGGACTCGGTGAGCCAGGTCTCGGTGCCCGGGTAGGGAGTCTGCACGGTGATGTTGACGATCTCCGGCACCGACATCGCCCACTGCCGGACAAACTCGAACCGCGGCTCGTCCCAGTCCGGGTCGGCGATGATGTTGATCGCCACGCTCATCCCCATGGACCTGGCCAGCTCGAGCGCCTGGTTGTTCACCTGCGGCGTGGACTTCTTGCGGAAGGTCTTAAGGCCCTCCTCGTCGAGTGCCTCAAGCCCGAGGAACATGTAGTTCAGGCCGAGCCGCCGCCAGCGGCGGAACACCTCCTCGTTCTTGATGAGCACGTCGGTGCGGGTCTCTAGGTAGTACTCCTTCTTGATCCCGCGGCGCTCAAGCTGCCTGGCGATCTCGTCGCCGTCCTCGGCCCTGATGAAGGCCACGTCGTCGACGATGAACACGCCAGGCTCCTGGATCCTGGACATGTCCTCGACGGCGGCCTCCACCGAGAGGCGCCGGTAGCTGCGCCCGTAGAACGTCCAGGCGCTGCAGAAGGAGCAGTTCCACGGGCAGCCGCGGGTGAACTCGATCGAGGCGGCGGGGTCCATCACCCCGATGAAGTACTTGTTCCGCCGTCCGCCGATGTGCCTGGCGGGCAGGTGGTCGTCCAGGCTGTGCGACATGACCGGCGGCTTCCCCGCACCGTCCGCCAGGGTGACCGCACCGGGCACCGAACCGAGCGCGCGGTCCGGCCATGCCGCGAGCAAGGCGGGAGCGGCCGTCTCGCCCTCGCCGCGCAGCACGACGTCGATCGCGCCTTCGCCGTGCTCAA
>JAWWPV010000843.1:0-6659 GCA_033854775.1 Trebonia sp. | reverse complement strand
GGACGCCCGCGCGGTGGTGGCGGAACTGCGCGGCCTCACCGCCGTCGTCCAGCAGCCAGTCCGCGAGTTGACGGGGCTGAGCAGCCAGGGACCCATCGGCCCGGTCACCGTGGTTGACCGCCCGGGCTGGATCAAGGCCAACGTGGGCGGGTTCCGCGTGGTACTCGAACCGCTCGCGGAGAAGCTCGCCGAGCGGAGCAACGTCGGGCCCGCGGCCGCGTCGGTCTTCGGCACGATCGGGTCGCGTGCCACCGGCATGCAGGCCGGGCTGATCCTCGCCTACCTGTCTTCCCGGGTGCTCGGCCAGTACGAGCTTTTCCTGCCGCCAGGCGAGGGAGGGTCGTCGGCCAACGGCGCGAACGGCAACGGCAGCGCGAATAGCAATGGCGCCGCGAACGGTTCCTCGGCGAACGGCACCAGCGCGGGCGTCGGCCGTCTTACCCTGGTCGCGCCCAACATCGTCATGGTCGAGCGCGAGCTCGGCGTCGACCCGCACGACTTCCGGCGCTGGGTGTGCCTGCACGAGGAGACCCACCGGGTGCAGTTCACCTCCGTCCCCTGGCTGCGTGGTTACGTGCAGGGCATGATGACCGAGTTCCTGCTCGCCTCCGACCTGGACGCGAGTGCCATCCTCGACCGGATGCGGTCGGCCGCCACCGCGGTCGCAGGCGCGGTGCGCGGCGGCGAGACCGAGAGCCTGATCGAGGCGATGCAGACCCCGGCCCAGCGAGCGCTCCTGGACAAGCTGACCGCCGTGATGACGCTGGTGGAGGGGCACGGCGACTACGTGATGGACGCGGTTGGCCCGCGCGTGGTGCCGTCGGTCGAGAACATCAGGGAGAAGTTCTCACAGCGGCGCGGCTCGGCCGGCCGTCTCGAGCAGATCTTCCGCCGCCTCCTCGGCATCGACCTGAAGATGAAGCAGTACGAGCAGGGCTCGCGCTTCGTCTCCACGGTGGTAGAAGAGGCGGGGATGACAGGGTTCAACAAGGTGTGGACCTCGCCGGAGACGCTGCCGACCCGCGCCGAGCTGGCGAACCCGCGCGAATGGCTTGAGCGGGTCTCCTGACCGTGGGCGGCGCCCTTCCCCCGCCGGTCGCGGCCGTACGCAACGCCGTCCGCGCGTCGGTCGGCGGCCTGATGCCCGGCGACCTGGTTCTCGCCGCGTGCTCCGGCGGCCAGGACTCGCTGGCACTGGCGGCGGCGCTCGCGTTCGTCGCGCCGCGCGCCGGGCTGCGCGCGGGGGCGGTCACCGTCGATCACGGGCTCCAGCCGGGTTCCGCGGAGCACGCGGCCAAGGTGGCGCTGACGTTGCGCGGCCTCGGCCTCGATCCGGTCCGTACCGCGACCGTGACCGTGGCGGGACCCGGCGGTCTCGAGGCGGCCGCCCGCGCGGCGCGCTATGCCGCGCTTGAGGAGGCCGCGGCCGACGCGGGCGCCGTGGCCGTGCTGCTCGGCCACACCCTCGACGACCAGGCGGAGACGGTGCTGCTCGGCCTCGCTCGCGGCTCTGGGCCGCGGTCCCTCGGGGGGATGCCTGCGCGCCGCGGCCTGTTCTTCCGGCCACTGCTTGGCGTGCGCAGGTCGGTCACGGCGGCGGCGTGTGCGGCGCTCGGGCTACCGGTGTGGTCGGACCCGCACAATGCCGACAGGCGGTTCGCCCGGGTCAGGGTCAGGCTCGACGCGCTGCCCGCGCTTGAGGCCGCCCTGGGGCCGGGGGTAGCGGAGGCGCTGGTGCGGACCGCCGGCCAGCTGCGGGATGATGCCGAAGTGCTAGAGAAGATCGCGGCATCCGAACGAGAGCGTGATGACACTCCCATGTCCACCGCTTCCCTCGCGGTGCTGCCTGGCGCGCTGCGGAGCCGGGTGCTGCGGTCAGCGGCACTGGAGGCGGGGTGCCCCGCGGGCGCGCTGACCGCGGCGCACGTCGCGCGGGTCGCGGAACTGGTAACGGACTGGCACGGGCAGCGGGGCGTCGACCTGCCCGGTGGCGTCCGGGCGGCCAGGCGGTCTGGCGAGGTCTTGTTCGAGCGAGCCGTAACTGTTAACGCTATTGTTAATAGTTTATCTATGCACGTCATCGAGAGGGGGTTGCCAGATGGACGCCGCTGACATGGGGCCGGCGCTGAAAGAGGTGCTCATCACCCAGGAGCAGCTCAGCAAGCGGACCACAGAGATGGCGGCGCAGATCGACGCCGATTACGCCGGTCGTGAACTGCTGCTCGTCGGCGTGCTGAAGGGGGCGGTGATGGTGATGGCGGACCTTGCCCGCGCCTTGCACCTGCCTGTCCAGATGGACTGGATGGCCGTCTCCTCGTACGGTTCCGGGACCAAGTCCTCCGGCGTGGTCCGCATCCTGAAGGACCTGGACGCGGACATCAGCGGCCGCCACGTGCTGATCGTCGAGGACATCATCGACTCGGGGCTGACGCTGTCCTGGCTGGTGAGCAACCTGAAGTCGCGTGACCCCGCCTCGGTGGCGATCGCCGCCATGCTGCGCAAGCCCAACTCGGTGCAGATGGACGTCGAGGTCGCCTACACCGGGTTCGAGATCCCCGATGAGTTCGTGGTGGGCTACGGGCTGGACTATGCGGAGGGCTACCGTAACCTTCCATTCATCGGGACGCTGGCCCCCGCGGTGTACGGGGGGAACACATCCCGCTAAAGAGAGCGTTGATGTACCGTCAGGTAATCACTATGCGTTGTGCGTGGCCGGCACCGCCGGCCGACGCTGCGGAGCAGGCATGGCAGTGCCGCCGGTGGTCGGCGGCACGTGAGGCTGGTCAGGAGGGAACGGCCCCGGGCCGAAGGGGTCGCTCGCAATGGAATTGAAGCGCTTTTTCCGCGGACCGCTACTGCTTGTGCTGCTTGCGGTGCTGGTCATAACGATCACCTTGGGCTGGGCCAACTCCGGCAGCAGCTACAAGCAGGCGGACACCGGGAAAGTCGTCCAGCTGATCGAGCAGGGCCAGGTCAAGTCCGCCATACTCACTGACAAAAACCAGACGATCCAGATCACCACGAATGCCGGTCAGCAGTACGAGGCAGACTTCATCACCGGCCAGGGGCAGTCGCTCCAGCAGTTGCTACAGCAGGAGTACCAGGCGGGCAAGCTGCCGGGCAACTACACCGTGCAGATCCCCAAGTCGAGCGCGCTGCTCTCCATCCTTGAGACATTTGTCCCGTACCTGATCATCGCGCTGTTCTTCTTCTTCCTGCTGAGCCAGATGCAGGGCGGCGGGTCCCGGGTGATGAACTTCGGGAAGTCGAAGGCCAAGCTGATCACCAAGGACACGCCGAAGACCACCTTCGGCGACGTGGCCGGTGCCGACGAGGCCATCGAGGAACTCCAGGAGATCAAGGAGTTCCTCCAGAACCCCGCGAAGTTCCAGGCGATCGGCGCGAAGATCCCCAAGGGCGTGCTCCTGTACGGCCCGCCAGGCACCGGCAAGACGCTGCTCGCCCGCGCGGTCGCGGGTGAGGCGGGCGTCCCGTTCTACTCGATCTCCGGTTCAGACTTCGTGGAGATGTTCGTCGGCGTCGGCGCCTCCCGCGTCCGTGACCTGTTCGAGCAGGCGAAGGCCAACGCCCCGTCGATCGTGTTCGTGGACGAGATCGACGCCGTGGGCCGGCACCGCGGCGCCGGCCTCGGCGGCGGGCACGACGAGCGCGAGCAGACGCTGAACCAGATGCTCGTCGAGCTCGACGGCTTCGACACCAAGGGCGGCGTGATCGTGATCGCCGCCACCAACCGGCCGGACATCCTTGACCCGGCGCTGCTGCGCCCTGGCCGGTTCGACCGGCAGATCGTCGTGGCCCAGCCGGACCTGACCGGGCGCAAGGGCATCCTCAAGGTGCACGCGCGCGGCAAGCCCATCGCGTCCGACGCCGACCTGGACATCATCGCCAGGCGGACCCCCGGCTTCACCGGCGCGGACCTGGCCAACGTGATCAACGAGGCGGCCCTGCTGACCGCGCGCACCAACGGCAAGCAGATCCACATGGCCGCGCTCGAGGAGGCCATCGACCGCGTGATGACCGGCCCTGAGCGCAAGAGCGTGCTGCTCTCGGAGAAGGAGCGGAAGCTGATCGCCTACCACGAGGGCGGTCACGCCCTGGTCGGGCACGCGATGGCCAACGCCGACCCGGTGCACAAGGTCACGATCATCCCGCGCGGCCGGGCACTCGGCTACACCATGGCGCTGCCGACCGAGGACAAGTTCCTCACCACCCGCGCCGAGATGCAGGACCAGCTCGCGATGCTGCTCGGCGGCAGGACCGCGGAAGAGATCATCTTCCACGAGCCGACGAGCGGCGCGGCCAACGACATTGAGAAGGCCACCCAGATCGCCCGGGCCATGGTCACCGAGTACGGCATGAGCGAGCGGCTCGGCGCGCGGAAGTTCGGCAGCGGCGACGCGGAGCCGTTCCTCGGCATGGACCGGTCGCACAGCAGGGACTACTCGGAGGAGATCGCGTCAGCGATCGACGAGGAGATCAAGCGGATGATCGAGGCCGCCCACGACGAGGCGTGGGAGGTGCTCGTCGAGTACCGCGACGTCCTCGACAACCTCGTGCTGCAGCTCCTTGAGCACGAGACGCTCTCCCGCAAGCAGGTACTTGAGGTCTTCGCCCCCGTCCAGCGGCGAGCCATCCGCGGCACCTACACGGGCTACGGTAAGCGGCTGCCGTCCGAGCGCCCGCCGGTCATGTCGCCCAAGGAACTTGCGCTCGCGGCGAGCTC
Organism: Trebonia sp.; assembly: GCA_033854775.1. Lineage (GTDB taxonomy): Bacteria > Actinomycetota > Actinomycetes > Streptosporangiales > Streptosporangiaceae > Trebonia. Next base: position 1,915 of record JAWWPV010000843.1, on the reverse strand, counting down.
GGGGACCGGGCTGGACGGCATCCCAGGCCCGGCCAACGGCCAGGTGCTCGGTTACGGGGTCGACGGCGAGGCCAGCGACTAAGGAAGTGCAATGAACGAACAGCCTGCGGCCGAGCAGTCCACGTTCGAGCAGCCGCAGGCGGATCTGCTGCTGCCTGAGAGGAAGCCAGTCGACCAGGAGCGGATCGAGCGTGCCGTCCGCGAGATACTTCTCGCGGTCGGCGAGGACCCGGACCGCGACGGGCTCATCGACACACCGTCCCGTGTTGCCCGGATGTACGCCGAGCAGTTCGCCGGGCTGCGGCAGCGTCCCGAGGACGTGCTGACCACCGTCTTCGACGCCGAGCACGACGAGATCGTGCTGGTACGGGACATCGAGATGTACAGCATGTGCGAGCACCACCTGGTGCCCTTCTTCGGCAAGGCGCACATTGGCTACATCCCGAACGCCAAGGGCGAGATCACCGGCCTGTCCAAGCTGGCCCGCCTGGTCGACGTGTACGCGCGCCGGCCCCAGGTGCAGGAGCGGATGACCTCCCAGCTGGCAGACGCGCTCGTGGGGATCCTCGAACCGCGCGGGGTGATCGTGGTGCTTGAGTGCGAGCACCTGTGCATGTCTATGCGCGGGGTGCGCAAGCCGGGCGCGACGACCGTGACCTCCGCCGTCCGCGGGATTTTTCGCAAGGAGGCGCGGACCCGCGCCGAGGCGATGTCCCTACTCTTCGGAAATAGATAAGAAGCGGAAATCCGGAGGTTTCCTCCGTATTACCTGGGCCGTATGTCCGGGTTTAGCCGTCTTCAGTCGGGGCAGTGCAAAACGGTCCGAATTGTTTGAACCGGTCACGGCTCTCCATCCGTTTTATGAATTAGCCGACTTGTCTTTCCCGCTCGTTCAGTCGGCTGAGGGCGGTTGGAGGTACCTTGTCTGTGGTGGGAACCTCCGCTGCCGGCGATGCTTGTCGCGCGGCGGAGGACGCTATGAGATTTATGAAAATCTTTAGCAGATCACGGAACCGGCGCATGGCAGGCCTGTCGTGACTACGCTGCTAGTCCGTGGTTCGGGGCCTGACAAGAGATTTGGGATGAGCGAGACCAACGTATCGCGTGCGCGTGATCCGGGAGGCGACTCACGGGAGCGCAAGGACGCCAAGCGACTGACGTGGATTCCCGCCGTCGCCGCGCTTCTCACTTTTCTCATCGGCCTATCTGACGTGGTGGCCGTCTTTAAGCCCGGCTGGAACCAGAAGCTGGCGAAGGTCAACGCCGTCGTGCCGGGGACGCTCACCAACGTCACCCGCACCTCGGACGTGATCATCGGCCTGCTGCTGCTGATGCTGGCCCGCGGGCTGCGGCGGCGGAAGCGGCGCGCCTGGCAGGCGGTCATCGCGCTGCTGGCGTTCGACGTCGTCATCCACTTCCTCCACTTGGCACATTTCCCGCACGGGACCATCTCGGTGTCCCCCTCCGGCATCGTGGGGATCGCCCTGCTCGCCATCCTGCTCTACCGGCACGACGACTTCTACGCGGTGGGTGACCCGCGAACCCGCCGGACCGCGGCGGGGGTCTTCGTGGGCCTCGTCGCCATAGACTTCGGGATCGGCCTCGGCTACCTGGCGATCGGGCCGCTCGACGGGACTTGGACGGTTACCCAGCGGCTGCAAGACGTGCTGTACGAGCTTGTCGGTGTCTACGGGCCCATCGAGTGGGCGTCTGACGGGCGCGGTGACCTGTACCACCTGCTGACCAGCGGGCTTGGCGCCTTCACGCTGATTGTCACCGTCTACCTGTTCTTCCTCTCGGCGCATCCCCGCGCCAGGCTCGCCGCTGCCGACGCGGTCAAGATCCGCGCGCTGCTCGACCGGTACGGCGACAGGGACTCGCTCGGCTACTTCGCCCTGCGCGACGACAAGAGCGT
>JAWWPV010000842.1:0-2735 GCA_033854775.1 Trebonia sp. | reverse complement strand
GGTCACCCGGTCATCGAACCTGGCGCCGAGCGCCACGATCAGGTCCGCCCGCTGGAGCGCGCCCACCGCGGCGACCGTGCCGTGCATGCCGGGCATGCCCAGGTGCAGCGGGTGGCTGTCGGGGAAGGCGCCGCGCGCCATCAGCGTGGTGACGACCGGGGCGCCGGTCAGCTCGGCGAGTTCCTTCAGCTCACTGGCAGCGTTGGCCTTGATCACGCCGCCGCCGACGTACAGCACCGGGCGCTTGGCCTCGGTGATCATCCGCGCGGCTTCGCGCACCTGGCGCGAGTGCGGCCTGGTGACCGGGTGGTAGCCGGGCAGGTCGAACGGAACCGGCCAGGTGAAGTCGGTGGTCGCCTGCATCGCGTCCTTGGCGATGTCCACGAGGACCGGGCCCGGGCGCCCGGTGGACGCCAGGTGGAAGGCCTCGCCGATGGTGCGGGCGATGTCTTCTGGCTTGGTGACAAGGAAGTTGTGCTTCGTGATCGGGTAGGTGATCCCGGAGATGTCCGCCTCCTGGAACCCGTCGGTACCGATCAGGCTCGTGGCGACCTGGCCGGTGATCGCGACCACGGGAACGGAGTCCATGTAGGCGTCCGCCAGCGGGGTGACCAGGTTGGTCGCGCCTGGCCCGCTGGTGGCCATGCACACGCCCGTGCGCCCGGTGGCCTGCGCGTAGCCGGTCGCCGCGTGCCCGGCCCCCTGCTCGTGACGGACCAGGATGTGGCGGATCTGCACCGAGTCGAGCAGCGGGTCGTAGGCGGGGAGCACGGCGCCGCCGGGAATGCCGAAGACCACTTCGACGCCGACCCGCTCGAGGGCAAGCACGAGGGCCTGCGCGCCGGTGACCCGGACCGGGGCCGCGTGGTGCGGCCGCGACGCGACCGCGGGCTGCTGGGTGCCGGGCTGCGCGCCGGCTGGCTGGTTGGTGCCGGCTGGCTGGTTGGTGCCGCCGGGCTGTGCCGGGCTGCCAGGCGCGGGCGCCGGCCGGGATGGCGCCGGCTTAGGCGCGGCTGTCCTCGCCGGGATGTCCAACGGGGAGGGAGCGTGCGCCTTGGCGGGGACTGGGCTGCTCTGCTCGGTCATCGGGTGCTTCCTTGTCACGATGTGCGCGGCTGTTGTCTTCCGGGGGAGCGACCCCCCGGTGCCCCCGGGGGAGGCATTAAAAAACCCCTCGTGCCGGGTGGCAGTCGAGGGGCGCGCGCAGGAACTGGGCTGGTCAGCTCTCTGCGCGCCAGCCAAGTACGAGAATGTGGTTCCGCTTCACGGGTACCACCCTCACCCACAAGCCGGCCTCACGTCAAATTATCACGGCCACCGTCTCAGCATCTGAGACGACCAGTCCGAAATTAAGCCGCGGGGACGCCCGGCTTGGCCGTGCCGTTGACGTCAGGCGCGGTGGCGTTGCCCGCCGCGGCTGACTCGGAGACGCCGGTCCTGATGAGCGCTTCCACGCCCGGTGCCGCCATGGGCCTGGCCACCAGGAAGCCCTGCCCGTAGCCGCACCCCATCTCGCGCAGCTCGGCGAGCTGACGTGGCTGCTCGATCCCCTCGGCCACCACCTGCATGCCAAGGTCGCGGCCCACCTGCACGATGGTCTTGGTGAGCAGCGTGAGCACGGGATCCTGGCCGAGGCCGGAGACGAACGACGGGTCGATCTTGATAATGTCCGCGGGCAGCTGACGCAGGTGGGCGAGCGAGGCGTAGCCGGTGCCGAAGTCGTCGATGGCCAGCATGACGCCAAGGTCACGCAGCTCCGCGAGCCGGCCGGCGATCAGCCCGGAGTCCTCGACGAGCATCCGCTCGCTCAGCTCGATGGTGAGCGCGCTCGGCGGGAGGCCGGATTCCGCGAGTGCCGCGGCCACCTGAGCGGGGAAGTGCGGCGCGTTGAGCTGCCGCAGCGCGATGTTCACCGACACGCCGACGTCCCACGAGGCCGCCCGCCAGGCCGCGCCCTGAGCGCATACCTTGCGCAGCACCCACTCGCCGAGCGCGACGATCAGCCCGGAGTCCTCCGCCACCGCGAGGAACGCGCGGGGCGAGACCGCCTCGTCGCCGCGCCACCAGCGCACGAGGGCCTCGGCGCCGGTGACCCGGGAGGTGGCCAGTTCCACGATCGGCTGGTACTGCAACTGAAGCTCTTCGCGCGCGATCGCCCGCTGGAGGTCGCTCGCCATGTCCAGGCGGCGCACCACGTCCGCGTGCATGTGCGCGGCGTAGACCTCGACCCGGCTGCCGCCGCTGTCCTTGGCCCGCGCCATGGCCACGTCCGCGTTCCGCAGGACCACGCCTGGCGCGCTCCCGTCGGCCAGCGCGACGCCCACGCTCGCGGTCAGCCCGATGTCCCGCTCGGCCACCCGGAACGGCCCGCCCCCGATGATGCCGGCCAGCCGCTCGGCCAGCTCGATGATCTCCTGTGCGCCCGCGGCGTTCTCCATCAGCACGGCGAACTCGTCGCCGCCCCAGCGGGAGACCGTGTCCTGGGCAGGCACGATGGCCCGCAGCCGCCTGGCCGCCTGGGCGAGGACCAGGTCGCCGGCGCCGTGGCCGATCAGGTCGTTCACCGCGGTGAAGCCGTCAAGGTCGAGGAAGATGACGCCAGCGAGGCGCTCGCCCGACGGCTCGAGCGCCTCCCGCGCGCGCTCTTCCACGTAGGCGCGGTTCGGCAGCCCGGTCAGCCCGTCGTGGAAGGTGAGGTGCGTCACCTGCTGCCTGAGCGCTACCTGGTCGGACAC
>JAWWPV010000841.1:0-3397 GCA_033854775.1 Trebonia sp. | reverse complement strand
AGATGGAACACGCGCTCGACATGGAGGCCGTGTCCACCCACTGGGACGAGCTCCCCGAGCGCGAGCAGCGCATCCTGGTCATGCGCTTCTACGGGAACCTGACCCAGGCCGAGATCGGCGCCCGCCTGGGCATCTCGCAGATGCACGTGTCCCGGCTGCTGACCCGGGCGCTCGGCCACCTGCGCAGCCGCCTCCTCGACATCCCCGACGCCCTTGTGGCCTCCTCGTAGGCCGGACGCCGGCCCGGGCTCCCCGAGCCCGGGGCCGGCGGCCAGGAGGCACGAACCCCCCCGCACGGCGGCGCTGAGGCCGCCTGGAAAGGACACTCGATGAAGATCGGATCAAGCCTGGCGCTCATTTGCGTCGGCGCGATACTGGCCTTCGCCGTGACGGCGAATACCTCGGTGTTCAACCTGCACACCGCCGGCTGGGTCCTCATGCTGATCGGCGTGATCGGGTTCCTGCTCCCCGGCCGCACCGTCGGCTGGCTGGGCAGGCGGGTGCTGGTGCGCAGGAGCTACCCGAGCGGCCGGGTCGAGCAAGTCCCGGTCCCGCCGTACGGCGCCCGTAACCCGGGCACGTCAGCGATCGAGGCCGGGCTGCCGTCCCGGCCGACCCTCCTGGACCAGGACGAAGACCTGATCGAGGACGCTGAGGTCTCCGCCTACCACCCCGAGGCCGGCCAGCCGACGGCCAGCCGCCCGCCGTCCGGCGCCACCGAGGTAATTGAGGACCTCTACGAGCAGCCCTAGGTGAGTGGCCGTCAGCCCACCCGAACCGCGAGGATCGTGACGTCGTCCTTGAGCTCGCCCGAGGAGAACGAGGTGACGAGCTCCTGGACGGCGCGCACGATCTCGCTGGCCGACCGTCCCGCGACCGCCGCGAGCGCGTCGGCCAGCCGGTCCTCGAAGAACGACAGGTCCGCGCTGCGCGCCTCGGTCACCCCGTCGGTATAGAAGAAGAGCACGTCGCCCTGGTTTAGCTCAAGCTCCAGCCGTCCGGGCTGCGCGTCACTGAACAGCCCGAGCGGCAGCCCGTCACCTTCCAGGATCTCCACCCGCCCGTCGGCCCGGACGACGGCGGGCCCCACGTGCCCGCACGAGCCGAGCCGCACCTGCACGCCGCGTCCCCGCTGCCGGAGGAACGCGAGCGATGCGGTGACGAAGCGGTCGTCGTAATCCTCGGCGACCAGCACCTCATTCGCGGCGGCGAGGACGTCGGCGGGGGTGTCGTGCACGGTCGCGAGGGCGCGGATCGCGTGCCGCGCCGCGGCCGTCATCGCGGCGGCGTCCTGGCCCTTGCCGCAGACGTCCCCCACCGCGATGCCCCAGCCGTCGCCGGCCTTGAACACGTCGTAGAAGTCGCCGCTGATCTCCTGGAACTGCGTCGCGCCGATGTAGGCCGCGGCGAACTCAAGGCCTGGCACGGAGGGCAGCCTGGCGGGCAGCAGGCTGGCCTGGAGCGCCTCGGCCACCTGTGAGCGCTGGCGGAAGACCCGGTCGACCCTGATGGCGATCGCCAGGTGCCTGCCGAGCTCCTCGGCGAGGCCGAGGTCGGCCACGCTGAACGGCCCCTTGTCCGCCAGCCGCGTCAGGGCCAGCGTCCCGTAGCCCGTTGTCCCGTCGGAGATCGGAACGCAGATCAGCGAGGTCGCGCCGAGGATCATGCCAAGCGGCGTGCCGTCGGGTCCGCGCCCGAGCGCGGCGGGGTCATCCGTGTGCGCGAGCAGCACCGACTTGCCCGTCGAGTGGACAAGCGCGGGCAGGGAATCCTGGTCGGGATCGAGGCCCCGCGCCAGCCGGGCCAGCTGGTCCGCCTGGCCGTCGCGGGGACCGGCCGCGAACTGGCGCAGCAGCCTGCCGCCCCGGTCCATGTCGATGATCACCCAGTCCGCGATCTCCCCGGCGAGCAGCCGGGCGCACCGCTGCAACGTGACGGCCTCGCTGAACGTGCTGTTGTCGAGCAGGACCCTGGTCACCGCGGTGACCGCGTCAAGCCGCCTGGTCATGGCCGCGATGGCGGGGTCGGCCTTCGCCTTCGCCGCCGGGCGCTTCGCCGGCCTGTCCTCTCGCTCCGGCGCTCCCGCGCCTGACGGGCGGCCGGCGCTTGGCGCCGCGGTGACGATCCGCACCGGCGGGTCACCTGGCAGGTCGGCCTCGGCCGCCGTCAGCGTGACGTCCACCGGCCCGCCCGCGGTCAGGATCCGGCAGCCGGCCGTGCGCGGCTGGCCCGTCCTCGCGACCGCGGCGAGCTGCGTCTGCACCGCCGCCCTGAAGGGCAGGTCGACGAACGCGGTCAGCGGCTTGCCCGTCGCGTACCCGGACGGCGACCCGAGCAGCGCCGCCGCCTGGTTGTTGGCCCGCCTGATCGTCCCGTCCTGCTCAAGCAGGAACATGGGGACAGGGGCCTGCTGGAAGACCGCGTGCAGTAGCCGCCGCTCCGCCCGCACCGACTCGGGGAGGGCTTCGTCCGGCGGGTTGTCGGCGGTAGCGGCGGTCCCTGGGGAGGCCGCGCCGAGCGCCTCGATCGCCGCGTCGAGTTCGGTGAGCGCCGCGTCGATCAGCGTGCGCGGGTCGGCCCCGGGCAGGCTGGCCGCCTGGCGGAGCGCGTCCCGTCGCGCCGCGACGTCCGCCACTGGCTCATCCGGCCATCTACCTCGCGGCATTTCCCCGCCATCCTGCGATTTGCTCTTGGTCATAGGCACCCTATGCCACGTTTAGGGCCCCGCGTGTGGGTAGCCGTACTCCGTACAGAACCACAATCGAGGAGCGCCAAATATGGCTCTGATTCTGCTAGTGCTGATCCTAGCGATCCTGTTCGGCGGGCTCGGCTTCCTTCTGCACGCTCTCTGGTGGGTAGCCGCGATCGTGCTGGTCGTCTGGCTGGTCGGCTTCGCCGTCCGCGCCGGCGAGGGACGCCGCTGGTATCGCTGGTGAACTTGCCCGCGGCACCGCCGCGGGCACCACTCCGCAAGCCTTTCCCCGGCCCGCCTGGTGCCTCTTGACCGAGGCGCCGGCGGGCCCTTCGCACCGCGCACCTACGTGACGGGACCTACTGGAGTCTGGCTTCCGGCAGCGTCGGCTCGAACAGCTCGACCGGGTTGCCCGACGGGTCCTCGGCGAGGATCTGCCTGCCGCCTGTCCCGGTGACGATGTCGTTGCGGAAGCGGACACCGTCCGCGCGCAGCTTCTCCACGAGTCCACCGAGGTCGGCGACTTCGATCGAGAACCGGTTCCAGCCGCCGGGCGCCGGCATCGCGCCGTCGGGCATCGCCTGGCCGCCCCCGGGTCCTCCGCCGGGCGCGCTGAGCACCAGGCGCAGGTCGCCGCGCGACAGCATCGCGAAGGCCGGGGCGGGATGCATCACCTCGGTAAAACCCAGGTGCCTGGTGTAGAAC
>JAWWPV010000840.1:0-4581 GCA_033854775.1 Trebonia sp. | reverse complement strand
GGCGGCGCCGCGACCAGGTAGGTCACGGCGATGACCGGCAGGAGCGCCCACGCCTCGACCATCTTGCACTGGAACGCCAGCCCGACCCAGGCCCCGGCGGCTGCCAGCGAGCGGAGCCTGCCGGCGGTCACGGCGCGCTGGGTGGCCGACGCGGCCAGGGCCAGGCACATCACGTAGGCGGCTTCCTCGTTATTGGTGTGAGTGCTGGCGACCAGCGCGGGCGTCAGGGCGAGGAACGCGGCCGCGAGCACGGCCGCGACGTCGCCGGCCCACCGCCGCACCAGGCGGTACGTCACCAGCACGGTGACGAACGCCTCGATGATCTGCGGCAGGGCGATGGACCACGCCTGGAAGCCGAGCAGCCGGGCGGAGATCGCCTGCGGCCACAGGTAACCGGGGATCTTGTCGATCGTGATGGCGTTGGCGGGGCTGAACGAGCCGAACAGGAATGCCTTCCAGCCTTCTGACATGCTGCGCGCGGCGGAGGCGTAGAACGTGTTGTACATGCCGCCGTTCAGGCCCCAGCAATAGAGCACCCCCGCGCACACCAGAATCAGCAAGAGCGCGGGAGGCACCCATCCTGGGTGCTGCGACGCGCGCCAGAACGGGACACCGGAGCGATGCCGCGGGCCAGTCGTCACGGAAGCTGAAATTGAAGACATGACTCAGGACGCTAACGCGGCAATCTCAAAGGTTCTTGAAAGCAAACCATCAACCTGCCAGAGGCTGAATCCGCGAAAACGCGGCATGCCGGGGCAGTATCGCCAGATTCTCGAACTGCGGAAGGCGTCTAAGGGTTCGTCAAAGTCGCGGACGGCGTTCAGCCTGGTGAAGGCGAGTGAGGTCGGGTAGTCGGAGTGCGCGGCGAGGGTCCTGGGTGCAGCGGCAGATTTCGGCGTCCTATTGACTTCCCTGCCATCCGGGGTCTTTGAAGGCAAGGATAACGTGCTTTCCGTGGACGCGAACAAGCTGCGAATTATAAGGAGTTCTTGAGGGCAGCACAAGAATTTCGCAATGTACGGTCGGCATGCCCTGGCTTGTTGCCACTCACTACCTGGCGAAGCACCCCCGGCCTGCCCGACAACCCGCTGCTCGCCGACGACGAGGTGCCGCGACTCGGCGGCGTGACCTCAGACTGGCTCCGGAGGGGCCTTTGCGTCGATGGGCATGGAACCGGCTCGGGCGACCACAACGGGAGCATGGCCGGCAGTGCACATCCCGGCCCGGGTCGCCGGAGTGTTGAGATCTAAGCTGTCACTATCACTTTAAGTTCTTAGAATATTACGTTCAGTCAGAAGGCTGGCTATGAGCCGCAGTTCCCCGGGCGCTCGCCGCCGGACGCCGGACCCGCGCTTGCCGGTCCGGGCCGGCCGCTTGTTGCGGGTCCGGGCGATATGGGTGGCCGCCTTCGTCGTGGGGTCCCTGGTCGTGGCGGCGATGACGGCGCTGTATATCGCTTCGGCGACCGACCCGCTGGCTCACCTGAGCGGCCTGCCGGTGGCGGTGGTGGATCAGGACCGGGGCGCCGCGGTCGGCGCCCAGCGGCTCCAGATCGGGCAGCAAATCGAGGCCGGCCTGCTGGCCGCCCCGGCGGTGACAGGCCGGCTCCACCTCGAAGTGCTGACCCTCTCCCAGGCGGAGCAGGCCATGGACCGCGACGGCCTGTACGCGACGGTGGTCATTCCGCCCGGGTTCACCGCCAACCTGCTGACCGCCACCGGGCTGCGCCCAGGCATCGCCACCTCCGCCCCGCAGGCAGAGATCTTCATCAATCAGCGGGCCGGCACGGTCGGGACCTCGCTGGCAACCGGGATCTTGCAGCCCGCGCTGGCGGTGGCGTCCGGTCAGATCGGCCGACACCTGGCGCCCTTGGTCCCGGCCGGCTCGCAGGCACCCGCCACCAGGCTGCTGCTGGCCGACCCGGTCACGGTGACGATCGCGCAGTATCGCCCCTTGCCGGACAACGCGGGGCTGGGGCTGAACGCGTTCTATATCGCGCTCCTGACGCTCATGTGCGGATTCATCGGCGCCACGATCGTGAACTCGGTCGTGGACTCCGCCCTCGGCTACGCCACCACGGACCTGGGGCCCCGGTGGCGCCAGCGCCAGCCGGTGCCGATCAACCGGTGGCAGACCCTGCTCATCAAATGGGCCATCATCGCCGTGCTGACGGCGGCGCTGCCCGCGGTGATGCTCCTGGTGGCCCGGGGAGTGGGCATGGACATGCCCTACCCATGGCTGCTGTGGGCCTTCACCTGGCTGTGCGCGCTCAGCGTCGGCACCGGGACGATCGCGCTGTTCGCGATGGCCGGCAACTACGGGCAGCTGATCGGGCTGCTGGTATTCGTCTACGCGGGGCTGGCCTCGGCCGGAGGGACCGTGCCGGTCGAGGCGCTGCCCGGTTTCCTGCGGACGCTGAGCTACGTAGAACCGCTGCGCCAGGTCCTCGCGGGCACCCGGTCGATCTTGTACTTCGACGCCCAGGGCGTGGCCGGCCTGACCCGCGGGACCGTGGCCGCCGCGGCCGGCCTGGTGTTCTGGCTCGTCGTCGGCGCCGTCGTCGTGCGCTGGTACGACCGCAAGGGCCTCTACCGCCTCCGGCCCGAGGTCCTAGCGCATGTCAGCCAGGCCGTCCAGGACTACCGGGCCAAGCAAGCCGGGCCGACCCCGACCCCCGCCCCCGCCGACGCCGCGCAACCACCCAGTGGCGAAACGGGCCCGAGCAGCCCTCAAGCGGAACCTTGATGCTCGCGGTATCGAGCAGGACCGGAGAAGCGCGCGACGCGTTGGCGCTCTTATGATTCGGGCAGGTCACCGATCGAGGCGGGTCGGGGTGCCGCGTTCTCTCAGGCGCGATAAATCCCGGCGCCCGGAATTCCGGGCGCCGGGACGGGAACTCAGCCCTGGACTGTGACCTGCACTGGCGGTGAGGTCACCGGGCTTGCTATCGCGTCGGTCGCTGTGGCGGTCAGGATGTAAGCGCCGTCGGCGAGCGGGGCCGACGGGGCGCACGACCACGAGCCGGTGTCGGACGCGGTGGCGGTGCAGATCGCGCTGCTGCCCGCGTCGACTGTCAAGGTCGCGTCGGGCTCGCTCGTGCCGGACACGGCTGGCGTTGTCGTCACGGTTGCCCCGGCGGCCGGCGCGGTGATCGCGACGGGCGGCGGGAAGTCCGTGACGTTGGCGACGCCGTCGCCGCTGATCTTCACCTCGACGCTGTGCACGGTTACCGGCCCGCTGCCGTTGCGGAGCCGGAAGTCGGCACCGCCGTTTTGCAGGTTGCCGAAGTACGCTCCGGTCGCGGTGACCGTCGCGGTCTTCCAGGTGTCAGTGTTGGTCAGCGGGATGTTCGGCGTCGCGGCCTGGTACGGGTTGGAGGTGCCGTTGTCGTACTGGACCTGGAACGAGCCCGTCCCCGAGTCGTAGTACTCGATCGTGAACGCGGCCGAGTAATCGCCCTCGTACGCGACCGAGTTGTCGATGCTGAAGTAGATGTTGCTGTCGGTGCTGGTCAGGGCGGACAGCCCGGCGATGTCGGAGCCGGTCGTCGGGCCGTCGTAGGCCGTGTTGTTCTCGCTCATGCCGTAGGCAGAGTTGGCCGGCCCCAGGATCGAGGCGACGACCGCGGTGCCTGGCGGCAGGTTCGAGGCGTCGAAGCTGACCGCCGCCGACGGGCCGCTGGCGAGCCCGGTCGGGTCGGTCGCGGTCGCCGTGACGGTCAGCTTTCCGCTGGGGAGCCCGCCGGCAGGCGCGCACGACCAGGAACCGGAGTCCGTGGCGGTGGCGGTGCAGAGTGCCGTCGAGCCCTCGTCCACGGTCACCGAGGCGTCCGGTTCGGACGTGCCGGAGATCGAGGAGTCGAGCGTGAGGGTCTGACCGCCCTTCGGCGTGGTGATCGCCGGCGCGGGCGGGAACTCGGTCGCGGCCGGAACCCCCGGGCCGGTGACGGACACGCCGACACTGTGCACGGTGATCGGCTGCTGCGCGTCGAGCCGGAAGTCCGCGCCCGCATTCTCCAGCCCGCCGAAGTAGGCGCCGGTGACCGTGAACGAAGCCTTCTTCCACGTGTCGCTGCCGGTCAGCGTGATCGTGCCGGCCGTGTGGTAGGGATCGCTGTGCCCGTTGTCGTACTGCAGCGCGACCGGGCCGGCAGCGGAGTCGTAGTACGACACGGTGATGGTCGCGTCGTAACTGGACGTCGCCGCCACGGACGGGTCGATGCTGAAGTACATGTCGTTCTCGGCGGTGGAGCCGGTGGTGGTGCGCGCGCTGAGCCCGTCCACGTCCGACGCGGTCGTCTGCGCGGCCTCGCCGGCGCCGGCGTAGTCGGCCTGGGTGAGGCCGTCACTGGTGTTGGTGCTGCCGAGCACGGTGCCCACCGTCGCGGTAGCCGCCGGGCCGGCCGGGTCGAGGCCGATCTGGACCTTGCCCAGGTGCCTGTCCGTGGTCGCCGCGGTGCCGGTCACCGGCGCGAACGCCAGCTTCGTGGTCGGCGCCGCGACCTGCTCGACCAGGTAGGACTGGCCGGCCCGGGCCTGGAAGGTAAACGTGTCGCTGGCCGAGGTACGGGCGACGACCTGC
>JAWWPV010000839.1:0-9283 GCA_033854775.1 Trebonia sp. | reverse complement strand
CAGTTCCTCGCGGACCGCGCGGATCTCTGCCTGGTACTCGGGATTGGCCGCCAGTCGCGCGGCGTCGGCGCGCAGGTCTTCCTGCCGCTTGTTGTGCGCGGCGATTTCCAGTGCGTGCCGGATCGCGTGGGTGGGGGTGCGGCAGGGCCCGCGCCCAGCTCACCATCGACGCCGCCCCGTTCAGCTCATGCCCGCTGGGGGCCGATTAAGGTGCTGCCTAACAGGAGCCTGGCTGGCGGAGTCCCGGGTAATATTGCGGCTTGTCTCTTTACGGTACGCCGGGCTTCGTTTCTAATGGCATTCGTGACCGTGGATGCCGCTCATGTGAGCATCGATACCACAAGGTGCCAAGGGCACGGGCGGTGCGCCATCATCGCGCCCGACGTGTTCGGCGTAGACGACTCCGGCAAGGGCAAGGTGCTTGTCGATCCGTGCTCAGGGAAATTCCGCGCGGCAGCCGAAGAGGCGGAATTCAGCTGCCCGGAGACCGCCATTACGGTCGCCTCGTCATGACAGCCGAGGACACCGCGAAGCTCGGTTCCATGCTGCACACATGGGATTACATGAGCGCCGATCACCAGCGCCTGAAATGGGAGATCTTCGGTTACGCCCGGGGGCAGTGCCCGGTCGCGCGTACCGAAGAGGGCGGCGGCTTCTGGCTCGTCACCCGCTACGACGACGTCAAGCGGGTGCTTGAGGACTGGGAGACGTTCTCCTCGACCGAGTCGGGGGTCACGCCGTCGGCGGTGAGCCTGTGCCCGATCACCGACGACCCGCCCGTCCAGACCGCGGCGAGGCAGTTGCTCAACCCGCTGTTCTCCCGGGGCGCGGTCGCGAAGTACGAGCCCGCGATGCGGTCGGCGGCGCGCGCACTCATCGCCAGCTGGATCGATCGCGGCTCGGTGGAACTGCTCACCGAGTTCTCCGGCCCCTATGTCGCGGCCGTCCTCACCGAGGCCATCTTCCCGGATTTCGGTCCCGAGGACCTCGGGCGTGCCAGGCGCCTCGCCCTTGCCTCCTCCGAGGATCCCTCACCGCAGGTCTTCATCGACCTGTTCGGGATCTGCGCCGGGTATCTCACGGCGGCCCGCGAGCGCGGCGTCACCGAGGACGGTGTTGTGTACCGCCTGCTGAACGGCGCCTTCGACGGAGCGCCTATTCCCCAGGACAAGCAACTCGGCATGCTCGGCATCCTGCTGCTCGGCGGCCTTGAGACCACGCGCGCGGCGATCGGCAGCATCGCCTACCGGGTGGCCACCAGCCCGGGCACCGAGGACCGGCTCCGCGACCCGGATTGGGTCCGCAGGGACCTCGATGAGTTCCTGCGGCTGGACTCGCCGGTGTCCTGCATGGCGCGCGTGGCGACCCGCGATGTCGAACTGAACGGCGCGCAAATCAAGGCGGGCGAGCGCGTCCAGGTCCGCTACGACTCGGCCAACAGGGACTCCTCCCGGTTCCGCGACGCGGACGCGCTGGTCTTCGACGAGCCCCGCAGCGGCCACGCGGCCTTCGGCCTCGGCGTGCACCGGTGCGTCGGCTCCAACCTGGCGCGGCTCCAGATCGAGATCGCGTTCGACGAACTGCTCAAGCAGGTCAGGAACCTGCGTCTCACGCCAGGCGCGGAGATCACCTGGATGCCGGGCAACGGCAACGTCCTGCACGCCGTGAACCTGGAGTTCGACCGAGTCGGCTAGCTAGACCGCCCGTCCGCCCCGTTAACGCTGTGCTCGCAACGCCACGCGGACAGGGCGAGTGCTCAGTTTTATCCAGAACGGGTGCGTGCTTCGCGTTGTTCCGCCCCGCGCAATCAGCCGGGCGATCTTCTGCTCGGTGGGCGGTGCGACTGTCCCACCCGGAAGCCGGCGCGCGGCGCGGGTAGCTGCACAAATGTCAGCGTGGCCCCGTCTGCCTCCGTCCGCCCCCTGCCTTCGACGGGCAAATATCGATGGCGGCACATATTATTCGCCTTCTAACTTCGAGCAGTGCATCTGCAATGTGCAGACGCACTGTGCGATCGGGCTGGTAATCTCCGTTGTGTCTGATGTGCCGTATGTTCCTACTGTTACAAGGAGATTAAATAGATGCCGGCCAGCAACGGAATGCCCGCCGACCAACTCCGGGTGACCTGGCGAAAGAGCAAGTGGAGCAACCCAAGCGGCAACTGCGTCGAGGTAGCGGCACTGCCGGACGGTGCGGTCGCCGTCCGCAACTCGCGCCACCCGTCCGGGCCTGCCCTGGTCTACACCCACGCGGAAATCGCGGCGTTCCTGGCCGGGGTGCGAGACGGTGAGTTTGATGACCTGGCCTAAGGGCGGTGGCCAGGGGATGACTCACTGAAACGCGGAAGGCCGGCGCCGGGCAGTCAGGTATAAAGTAGCCATTGCGGAATTGCCAATTACGCAAATGCATGCGGCACGATGCCTGACCCCGGCCATCGGCGGTCGCGCCGCCCATCCCCTCACCGACAGCGGAGCACTGATGGAAACGGTCGCGGCGAGCGGCGAGACGCCAGACGCGGACCAGGAGGAACCCGCGGCTGAAGCGACCGTGCTCCGCATGCTGCTCGGTGCTCAGCTGCGCCGGCTGCGGGAGGCGGCCGGGATCTCGGCGGAGAAGGCGGGGTATGAGATCCGGGCGTCGCGGTCGAAGATCAGCCGAATGGAGACCGGGCGGGTCGGGTTCAAGCTCCGCGACATCCAGGACCTGCTCACCCTGTACGGCGTGCTGGACGAAAAGCAGCAGGCGAAGGTGATCGCGCTGGCCGGCCGGTCGCGGGAGCCGGAGTGGTGGACCCGTTACAACGACATCCTGCCCGACTGGTTCGAGACCTACCTCGGCCTGGAGTCCGCGGCCAGGGCCATCCGCAGCTTCGAGACGCAGTTCGTGCCGGGCCTGTTCCAGACCGAGGACTACGCGCGGGCCGTCACCCGGCTCGGCCACCAGACCGCACAGGGGCCGGAGATCGAGCGCCGGGTCGGCCTGCGCCTCAAGCGCCAGGACCTGCTCGCCAGGGCGCAGCCACCGCGGATCTGGGCGGTCATGGACGAGGCGGTGCTGCGGCGGCCCATCGGCGGCGCCGCGGTGATGCGCGCCCAGCTATTCCGCCTGGCCGGGGCGGCGGAGTTGCCGGGCGTGAGGCTGCAGGTCGTCCCGTTCGCCCGGGGCGGTCACGCCGCCGCGAGCGGGTCGTTCTCGATCCTGCGCTTCGAGGAACCGGACCTGCCGGACGTGGTCTACATGGAGCAGCTCACCAGCGCCGTCTACCTGGACCAGCGCGCGGACGTCGAGCACTACCTGGAGGTCGTGGACCAGCTCAGCAGCGAGGCGCTGACGCCGGCCGCCACGGCCCTCTTCATCGAGCAGGTTATCAAGGAAACATGACCCGGCCCGATCGGCGACAAGACACGGCCAAACGGAAAGGCACAGTGATGACCAGCGACGAAGCGCCGGGCACGGATGACGGTGCAAGCAACGTAGGGCCGCTGCCATTCGACGTCACGAAGGCGCACCAGGCGCGGTCGTACGACTACCTGCTCGGCGGCAAGGACAACTACGCCGCCGACCGCGCTGCCGTGGATGAACAGATCAAGATCGTCCCGAACCTGGTCTTCACCATGCGGGCGAACCGGGCATTCCTGGGCCGCGCCGTCCGCTACCTTGCCGGCGAGGCGGGGATCCGTCAGTTCCTCGACATCGGCACCGGCATCCCGACCGCCGGCAACACCCACGAGGTCGCCCAGGCGATCGCACCGGACTCCCGGGTCGTGTACGTGGACTACGACCCGGTCGTCCTCGCGCACGCCCGCGCCCTGCTGGACAGCAGCGAGGCGGGCGCCACCGAGTACATCGACGCCGACCTACGCGACACGGGCACCATCCTCAGCCGGGCCGCAGACCTGCTCGACTTCACCAAGCCGGTGGCGATCACGCTGCTCTCGATCCTGCACGCGATCCCGGACGCGGACGACGCGCATGCGATCGTGGCGACGTTGCTTGACGCCGTGCCGTCCGGCAGCTACCTCGCCATCTCCATCTTTGGTCCGGAACTCCTCCCGGCGGAGACGCGAGAGGCATTGCTGGACAACACCAGGCGCACGAGCCTGCAGCAGTACACGTCCCGCACCCGCGAGCAGGTGGAGCGGTTCTTCGACGGCACGGACCTCGTGGAGCCCGGTCTTGTGCCGGTCGAGGAATGGCGCCTGGACCCGGGTGCGGGCGGCGAGGACAAGTCGTTCATGTGGTGCGCGGTGGGCCGCAAGCGCTGACCTTCCGGGGCTTTCCGACACCATCTAACAAGACGTCAAAATTCGAAACGTCAAAAATCGTATGCGCGTCTTGACGCGATCCAGGGTATTTGCTCCAATCCTAGTAAATAGGAAAGTTTCCTATTTGTTTCAGAAACTTTCCTGGAATCTCGGGAGGAGTAGGTATGAGAGTTCTTGGCCTGCGGGCCGGGCCGCGCCTGGTCGCCGCCGGATCCTCGGTACTGCTGGCGGCCTCCGGCTTGATGCTGACCTCGATCGTCTCCGCGGCGCCCGCCAGCGCCTCGGTGGGGCAGGTCGCGCCGTACGTCGACATGTCCAACTCGCAGGAGGGTGTGCTCAACACCGTCATCTCCTCGGACGGACTGCGCTCCTTCACCGCGGCCTTCACCATCGGCGAAGGTTGCAGCGACATCTGGGGTGACACCCTGCCGGTCGGCAACGACCCGACCATCGGCGGGGAGATCTCCTCGGCGAAGGCGGCCGGGGCCTCGGTGATCGTGTCCTCCGGCGGCTCGGGAGGCGAGCCCATCTCGTTTACCTGCACCAACCAACCCGCGATCGACGCCGCCTACCAGGCCATCATCAACGATTACGGCACCAACCAACTCGACTTCGACATCGAGGGCGCCGCCATCGCCGACACCGGCGGCATCGACCGAACCTTCCAGGCCATGAAGGACCTCAAGGCCACGAACCCCAGTCTGACCTGGTCGGTCACCGTCCCGGTCCTGCCTACCGGGCTGGACTACAACGGCACGAACCTGCTGCAGGACGCCCAGAACATGGGCGTGACCATCCCGGTCGTCAACATCATGGCGATGGACTACTACCAGGGCAACATCGAGATGGGCAATGCCGCCATCAGCGCTGCCCAGAACACCTTGAGCCAGATGAGGGCGGTCAACGGCTCGTACTCGTACGCCAACGTTGGGATCACCCCAATGATCGGCGTCAACGACGACGGCTCCACCTTCACGCTCTCGGACGCCTCGTCGGTGGCCAGCTGGGCCAGCAGCAACGGCATCGACCGACTAGCCTTCTGGTCGGTCGATCGCGACCAGGCCTGCCCCGGCGGCAACGGCGGCGCGGCCTCGCCCACCTGCAGCGGCATCTCTGAGAGCACCGGCCAGTTCACCAGTGCGTTCACGGGCACTGGAGGCGGAAACCCCCCGCCCCCGCCCCCGCCCGGCTCCGGTCCGGTCACCCTGTCCTATAACAGCCTGTGCCTAGACGACCGCGGCGCCAGTACCACCAACCTCAACCCCGTCCAGGTTTACACCTGCAACGGCACCAACGCGCAGCAGTGGACGCTAACCTCCAGCAACCAGCTAATGACGCTGGGTAAGTGTCTCGATGTATCAGGCGCCGGTACCGCCAACGGCACCACAGTCGACCTCTACGACTGCAACGGCACCGGCGCACAGGTCTGGGTCCACCAGTCCAACGGCGCCTACCTCAACCCCAACTCCGGCAAGTGCCTGGACGACACCGGCTGGGGCGGCTCCGGCACCCAATCTCAGATCTGGGCCTGCTCTGGCACCTCGAACCAGTCCTGGAGCCTGCCATAACCGCATTCCGGACCGGCTCATCTCCAGGGCGGGTGGGAACTGACGGTAGCCAGGCCGTATGGTCGCCCCGCAGCCGGGGGCGACGCGGCCAGCACCACGACGCGATCGTGCGGGCCGCCCGGGCAGGGACGGCCCGCACGGTTAAGCCCGGCTAAGCCCCGAGTCCCGCGTGTGGTCAGAACTTGCCGGCGGCGATGTCGGCCGGCGGCCATGCGCGCTCGCGCAGCAGCGCCAGGAACGCCCTGGCCGCCGGCGTGTGCCGGTGGTCCGCGCGCCACACCGCGCCGACGGTCCGTTCGACGCCGGGCGACACCGGGAGGACCGCAAGCCCTGGCGGTTGCGGGTCGCTGACGGCGGACGCGGGCACGAACGCCACCCCGAGTCCCTCGCTGACAAGCGCGAGCAGGCGGTCGTGACTGCTGGTCTGAAAGCCCACGCGCGGGACGAACCCGGCCCGGCTGGCCGCTCGATCGGAGACGGTCCGCAACCCGGTGCCTTGCTTGAAAAGGATGAACGTCTCGTGCCGGAGCAGCCGCAAGTCGACGGCCTCGTGGGAAGCGAGCGGGTGCGCGGCAGGCAGTGCCATCAGCACTGGCTCGCGAACCAGCGGGACAGCGTCCAGGCCCGGGGGGCGCTCAACATCAAGCGCGGCGATCGCTAGGTCGATCTCACCGCGTGCGGCCATCGTGAACATGTCGCGAGTGGAGTCCTCGCGCAGCGACACGTCGATCCCTGGGTAGGCGGCGTGAAACGCCGCGAGCAGCTTGGGCAGGTCCAGCCCGGCCAGCGCCTGCATCGCGCCCAGGACGAGTCGCCCGCTGGTGAGGCCCTTGAAGGCGGCGATCTCCTCGCGCGCGGCGTCCATTTCGGCCAGCGCGCGGCGGGCTCGCAGGAGGAAGATCTCGCCCGCCTCGGTCAGCCGCACCCCGCTGCGCGAGCGCTCGAACAACTCGATGCCGAGTTCCTGCTCCAGGAGCCTGACCTGGTGCGAGAGCGCGGGCTGGGCCACCGGGACCGATGCCGCCGCCCGGGTGAAGTGGCGATGGGTAGCGACCGCGATGACGTAGCGCAGCTGTCGGAGTTCCATACCGATTCACGATCGAAGCTAGCCGAATTATGTCTTGGACAGCTTATCCCCGGTTGCCGGAAGCTGGGCTAGACAGCTCAGGCCATCGTGAGGAGAAACCAATGACCCACATCAGCTACGTCGACCCCGCCGCCGTGGCCGATCCAGAACTCGTGGCGATCATGGAGCAGGCGCGCCTGTACGGCACGCCGCGACCGGAGAGCCAGGCGATCCGGCTGCACAATCCGCCGGTCATGAAGGCGTTCAACAACGCCTGGGAGGCCTTCTTCCGCCAGGGTGTCACCGACCACGCGATCAAGGAGCTCTGCCGGCTCTACATCGCCAAGTCCGTCGACTGCCAGTACTGCGGCGGCCAGCGCTCCGTGCTCGCCAGGCAGCAGGGCGCCACGGAATCGCAGGTAGACGACATCCTGAACTTCGAGACCTCGCAGCGGTTCGACGACCGCGAGCGCACGGCGCTGGCCTGGGCCATGGCCATCGCCTGGGACCCCGGCCTCGCCGACGACGACCTCTGGGACCGCCTGCACGAGCACTTCACCGAACCGCAGCTCATCGAGCTCGGTCACTTCATCGCGCTCACGCTTGGCCAGCAGCGCTTCCTGAAGACCGTCGGCGTCCGCCACGGAGAGATCCTCGCCGACACCGAGGCCGGCCTGGCCCCGGAAGAAGCGGCCAGGCTGCGCGCCAGCCAGCAGATAGCGACGACCGCGTGACGTACCGGATCGCGCGGTCCGCCGGGCGGCGCTGGGCCGACTCCGCCGTCATCACCGGGCTGCGGCATGCCACCCTGATCGAAGGTTCCGGCGGTGCCAGCCACCTGGAGGTCCGGCTGTACGAGCTGCGCGCCGGCACCGCTGTCCCGGCCCACCGGCATCCTTTCGAGGAGTCCTGGTACGTGCTCTCCGGCCGGGGACAGCGGACCGTCGCCGGCCTCACCTACCAGGTGGCAGCGGGGGACTACGGGTTCTCTCCGGTTGGCGCGGGGCACGCGCTTGCCGCCACGGACGAGGACCTGTCGTGGCTGTCGGTCTGGGCGCCGAAGCGGCCGGGCTTCCGCGGCGCGGCTAGCAGCCTTCCGGCGCAGGCCGTCGTGGGCGAGGATCTAGGACGGCCGTCGGAAACCGACCCCCGGCATCGCCTAGCGGGTCACTTCGAGCTCTCGGACCTGGCGCCGCCCGCCCAGCTGTCCATGCCCGGGTATCACGGCCCGAAGATCAGGAACATTTCCGTGCACATGCTCGTGGACCGGCTGCTCGGCGCGCAGCACCACACCCTGTTCGTGGCCCAGATCGCCGCCATGGCGGGCCATGGCCAGGCGGCGAGCGAGCACTACCACCCGTTCGAGGAGATCTACTACTTCCTGTCAGGCGGTATGCGGGGGACGCTGGACGGCGACGATGTCGAGGTAGCCGCCGGGGACCTGCTCTGGGCCGGCGTGAATGCCACCCACGGCTTCGTCAATGAGCGCGACGAGCCGGCCACCTGGCTTGAGGCGCAGTCGCCGGTGCCGCCCGACTCTGAGGCCTTCTTCTTCCCCGATGAATGGCGCGCGCTGCCCCGCTGAGCCCGGCCAGGGTGTCACCCCCTGCCGGCTCAGGCGGCCTGGGTGTCCCCGTCACGGAGCAGTGCCTCCATGGCGAGGCGGGCGTGCAGGAGCGCTCCGTCTGGAAGGACCGACTCGTCGAACTGGACATGGGCGCTGTGGTTGTCCGGGACCGGCGTACCGTCCGCGGCGACCCGGGCTCCGAGCATCAGATAGCAGCCGGGTACCTCAGCGATCACCCGGGAGAAGTCCTCGGATCCGGGACGTGGCGAGGTCATCGTGGTGAAACGGTCCGGCCCGAACGTCTCGGCGACCATGGTCTCCACGAACGCCGCGTGCTCCGCGTGGTTGATGGTGGCCGGATACTCGCGCCGGAAGGTGACGTCCACCTGGACGTCGTACGCGGCAGCCAGGTTCTGGCATGCCCGCGTGATCTCCTCTTCGGCGCGGTCCTGGGTGCTCGCCGAGAACGCCCGGACAGTCCCGTTGATCGTCGCACAGTCGGGGATGATCGTCCGGGCCGTTCCGGCCTCCAATCGGCCGACGCTGATCACGATCGGGTCGAAGATGTCGAAGCGGCGGGTCACGAGGGTCTGTAGGTTGCCGATGATCTGCGCCGCGACCGTGATCGGGTCCTTGGCGTTGTGCGGCGAGGACCCGTGCCCGCCCGATCCCCGTACGGTCACGTCGAGCGCGGCGCTCGCCGCCATCAGGATCCCGGGCCGCGTCGTGAAGACGCCACGGTCGGTATTCGCCATGACGTGAGTGCCGTATGCCGAGCTCACGCGCTTGCCGGAAGCGTCAAGGACGCCCTCGCGCA
>JAWWPV010000838.1:0-4602 GCA_033854775.1 Trebonia sp. | reverse complement strand
GCCAGCAACCTTTCGCTGACGTTCATGACCGGCGATGTCGCGACGGCGGTGTCCTTCGTGGTCGTGATCGTGATCCTGCTCGCGCGGCCGTCCGGCATCTTCCGTGAGGGGCGGGCGATCACGTGATCACCGGGTCCGGGCAGACGGCAGGGCTGGCCACCCGCACCCGCGCGCTCCTCGCCCCGGGCGCCCGCACCGCAGGCTCGGACGGCCGCCGGAGATGGGTGCTGCCCGCCGTGATCGCGATCGGGATCGCGGTCCCGTTCATCGTGGCCAACGACGCTTACAACCTCCAGCTGGCGGGCGACGCGCTCGCGCTGGGCACCTGGGTGATGGGACTCGACATCCTGGTCGGCTACATCGGTCTGGTGTCTTTCGGTCACGCGGCGTGGCTGGCGGTCGGCGCGTACACGTTCGGGTACCTCGCTCAGCGGGGCTGGGATGCGGTCCCCGCGATCGCCGTGACGGTCGCGTTCACGGCCGGGCTCTCCTGGCTGATGGGGATCGTGGCCACCCGGGCCGGCGGGCTCGCGTTCGCGATCATCACGCTGGCGGAGGGTGTCGTCCTGTACACGCTCATCCTCCACCTCGGCTTTCTCGGTGGCGGGATCGGGCTGTTCGGCGTGCCGCTGCCGCGGATCGCGGGAATCAGCCTCCTCGGCAGCGAGCAGAGCCTCTACTTCTTCGCGCTTGTGCTCGCCGCGATCAGCTACCTGTTCCTGAGATCGCTGGTCGCCTCGCCAGTCGGAGGGTTCTGGCGAGCGATCCGCGACGACCGCGTGCGCGCCCAGTCGATCGGGATCGAACTGCAGCGATACGAAGTACTGGGGTTCGTCGCCGCCGCGGTCATCGGTGCGGCCGGCGGCATCGCGTTCGTCGCGGTCAACGCCGGCATCGGGCCCGCCCAGTTCGACTGGAGTCAGTCAGGGCTGGCCCTCGTGATCTTGATCGTCGGCGGCTCCGGCACGCTCTACGGCGCGTTGATCGGCGCGGTCATCTACGTCTTCGCCTCGAACTACTTCACGTCCAGCTTCGCGAGCACCTGGCAGGTGTACTTCGGTGCACTGTTCGTTGCGCTCGTCCTGCTGATGCCGGGCGGGGTTGCCGGGTTGCTCCGGCTCGCATCCGGTCGGCTGCGCAGGCGGCCGGCATGACCGCGGTGCTTGAGGTAACTGGCCTGTCGAGGCGGTTCGGCGCCTTGCAGGCGCTGGACGGAGTCCGGCTGACGGTGGCCGAGCGTGGAGTGCATTCGATCATCGGGCCGAACGGCGCCGGCAAAACGACCCTGTTCAACTGCATCACGGGGCTGGTGCAGCCCGACGAGGGCTCGGTCGCGCTCGCGGGCCGCGACATCACCAGGCTCGCGGTGGTGGCCCGCGTGCGGCTCGGGCTGGTGCGGACGTTCCAGGTCAGCAGGGTGTTCGACAGCCTGTCTGCACGGGAGAACATCCGGCTGGCGCTGCAGAAGACTAGCCTGCAGGGTCGCCTCGGCCTGCGGCTCGGCCGGGGTGCGCGGCGCCGGATCGAGGAACGCTGCGGCGAGCTGCTCGATGAGGTCGGACTCGCGCAGGCCAGCCAGGACCCCCCCAGCGGAACGCTTTCGCACGCCGACCGGCGCGCGGTCGAGGTGGCCATGGCTCTGGCCTGCGATCCAGTGCTGCTGTGCCTGGACGAACCCACTGCGGGCATCGGCGTGGGCGAGGCGGAACGGATGGCCGAGCTGATCGGGCGGCTCGGCGAGCGGCTGGCCGTGCTGCTGATTGAGCACCGGATGAGCCTGGTCCAGAGCGTCTCACGGCAGGTCAGTGTGCTCTCCCGCGGCGCGCTGCTGGCCCAGGGGCCGCCGGAGGTGATCGCCGCGGACCCCCGCGTCCAGGATGCCTACCTCGGCGGGACCGCGGCCAGCCGCGCCCTGGAGGGGCCGCGCCGCCGCACGCTCCAGAATACGGCGGCGGCCCCAGCTGAAGATCTCGTCCTGCGCGACGTGCACGCGTACTACGGCTCCAGTCATGTGCTGCACGGAGTAAGCCTGACCGCGCGCCAGGGGCAGGTCTCGAGCATTCTCGGCCGGAACGGGGCGGGCAAGACCACCATGCTCGCGACGGTCATGAACCTGGTCCAGGCCCGGTCGGGCTCGATCCGGCTCGGGCCGCGCGAGCTGGTGGGGCGCCCGGCGCACGCGGTGGCGGGCCTGGGCATCGCACTGGTGCCCGAGGACCGCTGGGTCTTCCCGGAACTGACCGTCGAGCAGAACCTGCGTGTCGCGGCCGGCTCAAGCGCGCCGCTTGAGGAGGCGTACGCCGAGTTTCCCGTCCTCGCCGAGCGCCGCCAGGCCAAGGGCTCCGAGCTGAGCGGGGGCCAGCAGCAAATGCTCGCGCTCGCCCGGGCGCTCGTCCGAAGGGCGCGCGTGGTCCTGCTCGACGAGCCGACGCAGGGCCTCAGCCCGGCGTACGTCGACGTGGTGATCGGCTACATCCGGCGGCTGCGGGAACGGGGCGTCACCGTGGTTCTCGTCGAGCAGAGCATCGACGTCGTCGCGGCGGTGGCCGACACCGTCTACCTGATGCGCGACGGCGAGATCTCGGCCCAGATCGCGGCCTCCGAGCTCGACCGCGATCACCCCCTGGTGCAGGAATCCCTGCTGCTGGAGCCGGCGTCGCTGTCTAGTGGGCCGGCCGGTGACCATCGGCGGCGGGCCGAGGAAGGAGCTGCTCGCGAATGACTAACGACCAGATCACCTACCAGATGATCCGCGCGGTGCGGGACGAGACGGGCGCCAGCCATGAGGAATGCCGGCGGGCCCTGGAGGAGACAGGCGGCGACGTGGCTCGTGCCGCCGCGCTCTGGTTCGCGCGCAAGCGGCAGGGTGCCGTATCCGGTCGATCGCCGCAGGAACGGCCTCGTGAGAACGAGCCGCAGTCCGAAAGGAGCTAGTAATGCTCGACGTGGAATACACCGATCCGATGCAGTTCTCCTACTGGGCGCCGCTCGGGAGTGGCGGGTTTGTCGTCTCGAACATCGAGCAGCGGACCGAGTTCAACTTCGAAGCGAACGTCCGCTACATCCAGGCGGCCGAGCGGACCGGGTTCGATTACGCCCTGATGCCAGCCCGGTATTTCGTCAGTCACGGCTGGCCCTCGCAGTTCGAGGCGGTGACGACAAGTGCGGGACTGAGCCAGGTCACCAACCGGATCAAGATCCTGGCCGCTCTTCATCCCGGACTATGGCACCCGGGGATCGTGGCGAAGATGGGCGCCACCATCGATCACATGTCGGGTGGGCGCTGGGGGCTGAACATCACCACGGGCTGGTTCAAGGAGGAGTTCATTGGCTTCGGCGAGCCATGGCTCGATCACGATGAGCGCTACCGGCGCTCCGAGGAGTTCATCCGGGTGCTCACCGGACTGTGGACCGAGGACGAGTTCAATTTCGCCGGGGACTTCTACCGCATCCACGATGCACCGCTGCGGCCGAAGCCGCTCGCCAAGCCGCGTCCCGAGATCTTCCAGGGCGGAAACTCGATGGCCTCCCGCCGTGTCGCCGCCCGAGTCTCGAACCTGATGTTCATCAACGGCCACACGCTCGAGGAGGCCAGAGCGATCGCCCACGACGTCAAGGGCATGGCCCTGACGGAAGGACGTGTGGTCAGGGGGATCCCGGCATCCCGCGCCAACGCGCGCCAAGACGACCCGTTCGGGCCGTTCGGCTGCGGGCTGAACTGCTTCATCATCTGCCGCGACACCGAAGAAGAGGCGCGCGAAGTCTTCCGGGATATCGTGCGGCACGCCGACTGGGAGGCGATCAACGCATTCAAGCAGCAGGTGAAAGGCGGCGCAGGTAAGTCTTCCGCTGAGGGAATCGGAATGTGGACGGACTCAAAGGGAACCGACTTCGTCCAGCAGAACGACGGTTTCAGGCCAGACATGATCGGTACGCCGCAGCAGATCGCCGAAAAAATCGAGGCGCTGCACTCAGCTGGGATCGATTTGATTCAGTGCGGATTCCTGCACTACGAGGAAGATCTCGCGAACTTCGGGGAGAAGGTAATCCCGCTGGTCCGCGAGCGTGAGCAGCAGTTGGCGGCGGGAGACGAGTTCCGTCTGCGGACTTATCAGAGCGACATCGCAGCAGCTCCGGCCCGGTGACCCACCGAGCCGATCGAGGTGCGTTGATGTCAAGCCGGGGTAGTTCCGGCCAGGAACGGAAACGAAGCAAGGAGAAGAACATGTCGCTGAAGACGCTCATCGATGACAACCGCAGCGCGATCGAAGCGGACCCGGCCCAGGCGGCCGCTGCCTTTTCTGTCGCCGGGCAGCTGATCGGGACGACTGAGGTCGCGATCCGCGCGCGCGGCCACCAGCTCACGGTCGATGAACCGCCGGTGCTCGGTGGCGCTGACCTGGGCGCGAATCCGGTTGAGCATGCGCTGATCGCGCTCGCCTCCTGCCAGGCGATCACCTATCGGTTCTGGGCTGCGCAGCTCGGGATCGAGCTCGACGGTCTCGATGTTGTCGCGGAGGGCGACCTCGACGTCCGCGGCTTCTTCGGCTTCGATGACGGCGTCCGGCCCGGATTCACCGCGGTCCGGCTGAAGATCACCCC
>JAWWPV010000837.1:0-3341 GCA_033854775.1 Trebonia sp. | reverse complement strand
CTCATCCACCAGGACATCCAGCCGGGAAACCTGCTGCTCGCGCCCGGGGGCATGGTCAAGATGGCCGGATCATGGATGTCCGGCGTCCTGTGCCCGTCCTGCGGCTCCGCCGCGTACCGGGCACCGGAACTGGCCGAAGGGGCGCCCGCGTCGCCCGCCGCTGATCTGTACTCGCTTGGCGCGGTCGCCTGGGAGTGCCTGACGGGCAGGCTACCGGGCTGGCCCGGGCCGGGGCTGCCCAGCACGGTCCCCGAAGGGGTGACGGACCTGGTGACTGATCTGGTCGCCCACGACCCGGTCGAGCGCCCGGCCGGCGCCGGGCAGGCCGCCGCACGCGCCAGGGGCCTGCTGGACCACCCGATGCGGTCACTGGCCGGTGAGGTCGGCCAGGCCGGCGGCATACTGCTGCTGGATCCGCTGCCGGAACTGCCGCGAAGCGCTTGAAGGTCGCGGTGATGTCGTGTCGGTGTCGGAGTGGCGGCCGGAAGCCCCGGGGCCGCGGCCGACGCGTCCCAGCGGGCCCCTACCTGGACTCTGCGCGCGCCGCCTGCGTCGCGAGGAACTCCCGCAGTCGCCCCGCGTCGGTGAACACGTGCCCGGTGATGCCGAGCGCCTCGGCCCCGGTCACGTTGAGCTCTCGGTTGTCGACGAAGATCGCCTCGGCGGGCGTGATCCGGAGGTCGTCAAGGACGTGCCGGTAGATGTCGGCGTGCGGCTTGAGCAGGCCGAGTTCCCCGCTGACGTAGCACGCGGTGAAGAAGTCGCCGAGCGGCCCGTGCCGGAAGTAGCTGCCGTAGTCCGGCCCGGCGTTGGACAGCAGCGCGAGGGAGGTTCCGCCGGCGCGCAGGTCGGTGAGCAGGTCGATGATCGCGGGGTTGACCGACAGCCAGCTGCGGAAGTCGGCCGCCCACAGTTCGTGTACCCGGGCTTCGTCCCACCGGGCGCCGGTGTCGCGGGCGATGGCCCGCCAGTACGCGGCGACGCCGGCCGTGCCCTGGTCGAGCCCGTCGCGGTGCGCGGAGTACGCGGCCCAGAACCGCTGGCCGCCGGGCCGTCACCTGCCCCGGCGAGGCTCGCGATTACCGCGCGGTCGGCCTGGGACTGGGGGAGCGAGATGACCTCGCCGTAGTCGAAGATGACGGTGCGGCCTGGCAGCGGCAGGGGGGTGCGGATCACCCGGACACCGTATCGCGGGCCCCGGCGGGTGCGGCGGCACGGCCCCGCCCCCGTGCCGCCGCACCGTGGTCACTGCGCCGGGCGCTGCGCGACGGCAATAGCGGTTTTGACGTTCCCCCGGATAAGGCCAAGGAAGGCAATTACCTTCTGGTCGGCGCCGAGCCGGGCGCGCTGGAAGGAGCGGTTGACGTGTTTCGCTTCCTTGACCTGACCGCGCAGGCCGAAGCGCTATGGAAAGGCGGCGACGAGGCGGCCGCCGCCGTCGGGCGGCTAACCACCGCGGCAGGCCTGTGGGGCGGCGAGCCGTTCGCGGGCCCGGCGCCGAGACCTCGGCCCCTGTGCGGTGTCAAAGTCTCGGCGCCGAGCATCGCATTCTGATAACAGCAAGAAGCGCGGAGCGCCTGACCGAACTCAAGCGAGCGGCGTGCCCGGAGAGGCCGAGCACGAACTCGTTCGGGATGGCCGGTGTTTCACTCCGCCTTTTTTGCGCTTTCCCGGTCGTGCAGGCCGGCCGTCAGCTCCGCAAGTGCCTTCAGGTCGCCCGCCGCGAACTTGCCGCCCTCGCCGAGGAGCTGCACCACCACGTGGTCGCCCCCCGCGTCCAGGTGCCCGGTGATCCGGGCGAGGGACGCCTCGGGCCCGTGCGGGACGACGTCGGACAAGAGCCGCTCGCCCCCGCCGCCGTCGATGTCCGCGTCGGTGTAGCCGAGCCTGCGCAGGTTGCCCGTGTAGTTCGGCAGCCGCAGGTAGAACTTGGCGTAGTCACGCGCCTGCGCCGCCCCGCCGTCGCCGGGGGTGAGCGACACCGCGATCTCCGGGACGAGCAGCGGCGCCTGGCCGAGGACCTGCCGGGCGAACGCGGTGTGCTCCGGCGGGCTGAAGTACGGGTGCGCGCCCGCGGCCTTGTCCCGTGACAGCTCGAGCATCTTCGGCCCGAGTGCGGCCAGGATCACCGGCGCGGCCGTGGCCGGCAGCTCGTCGAGGAACCGCGCCATCTTCGTGAACGGCTTCACGTACGCCTGGCCGGTCGCCTCGACCGCCGGCGCGTGGCTCACCCCGAGTCCGAGGATGAACCGGCCCGGGTACAGGGTCTCCAGCCGTTCGGCGGCCGCGGCGAGCTCGGCCGGCTGCCAGGTCCACACGCTGGCGATCCCGGTGCCGAGCACGAGCCTGTCCGTGGCCGCGAGGGCGGGCTCGATCGCCGCGAGGTCGGCGGCGGAGTTCACGCCCGGGTACCACACCGACGTGAAGCCGGCCGCCTCGATCTCCCGCGCGTACGACTCGGGGTCGAGGCCGATCCTGGCCGGCGGCGGCATCCAGATTCCGAGTGGGCCGAGCGTCCGGCGAAGTTGGTCCGTTGTGATCATGATCCTGTTATAGTCCTCGCCGGATCCGCCGTGAGCGGCGACGCCCCCCGGAGCCCGCCAGCGGTGACCGCGGTCGGCGGCCGCCGGGCGAGCGGGAGTAGGTTCGGGTTCCGTGCCAACGATTCTCATCACCGGGGCCGCGGGCCATGTCGGGACCATGCTCCGCTCCCGGCTGGCCGGGCCTGGCCGGGTGCTGCGGCTGCTTGACGTCACCCCGCTCGCGCGGCCACCGGGACCGGGCGAGGAAGCCGTGACCGCGTCGGTCACGGACATGGCCGCGATGACCGCCGCCTGCGCCGGCGCGGATGCGGTCATCCACCTCGGC
This sequence comes from Trebonia sp., assembly GCA_033854775.1. Classification (GTDB taxonomy): domain Bacteria; phylum Actinomycetota; class Actinomycetes; order Streptosporangiales; family Streptosporangiaceae; genus Trebonia. The sequence continues at coordinate 473 of JAWWPV010000837.1, read as the reverse complement.
GGCATCCCGACCGAGGCCGCGTGGGCACCGATCCTCGACGTCAACATCAACGGCACCTACACGGTCCTCGAGGCCGCCCGCCGGGCGGGCGTGCCGCGCGTGGTGTTCGCCTCGTCCAACCACGCGGTCGGGTTCGCGCCGCGCGAGTCGTTCCCCGTCCCCGACGCGGCCGCCCCGGCGCCCGACACCTACTACGGTGTCTCCAAGGCGGCGGGCGAGGCCCTCGCCGCCCTGTACGCGCGCCGCTACGGCCTTGAGGCCATCTGCGTCCGCATCCTGTCGTGCTTCGACCGGCCGCGTGACCCGCGGATGCTGGCCACCTGGCTGTCACCGGACGACGCGGGCCGGCTCTTCGAGGCGTGCCTGACCGCGCCCGCGCCCGGCTTCCGCGTCATCTACGGCGTGTCGGCCAACACCCGCGGCGGCTGGGTATCGCTGGACGGCGCGCGCGCCCTCGGCTACGATCCCCGCGA
>JAWWPV010000836.1:0-2987 GCA_033854775.1 Trebonia sp. | reverse complement strand
TCGGGCAGCAGATGGAGCTCGTCATCGAGCCGTTCGGCGTCGACTCCGACGGCAACCAGACCATGATCTACGCCTTCGCGCCCGTCGCCGGGGAGGAATAACAGCCATGAGCGATCCAGACGTCGCCATCGTCGGCGTGGGCCTGCACCCCTTCGGCCGGTACCCGGGCAAGTCCGCGATGGAGATGGGCGAGGACGCGGTCTACGAGGCCCTCACCGACGCGGGCGTGAAGTGGGAGGACATCCAGGCGCTCTACGCGGGCTCCATGGAGGTCAAGAACCCGGAGGGGATCGTCGGCCTGCTCGGCCAGACCGGCGTGCCCGGCCGGGCGGTATTCACCGGCTGCGCGACCGGCGCCACGTCCCTGGCGATGGCGGCCAACGCGATCAAGCTCGGCGACGCGGACATCGCGATCGCGATCGGGCTCGACAAGCACCCGCGCGGCGCGTTCTCCGACGACCCGTCGGTCTCCGGCCTCCCGCTCTGGTACGGGCAGGCCGGGCTGTTCCTCACCACGCACTTCTTCGGCATGAAGATCAACCGGTACATGCACGACCACGGCATCACGAGCGCGACGCTGGCGAAGGTCGCGGCGAAGGCGTTCCGCAACGGCGCGCAGACGCACCACGCCTGGCGGCGCAAGCCGCTCACCGAGGATGAGATCCTCGGCTCGCAGGTGCTCAACTACCCGCTCACCCAGTACATGTACTGCGGCCCGAACGAGGGCGCCGCCGCCGCCATCGTGGTCCGCGCCGACCAGGCGCACAAGTACACCGACACCCCCGTCTACATCAGGGCGAGCACGCTGCGCAGCCGCCGCGAGGGCGCGTTCGAGCTGCTCAGCCCGTCCTTCGGCCTCGACATCGTGCCCGGCCCGACCGTCGAGGCGTCGAGGGAGGCCTATGAGCTGGCGGGCATCGGCCCCGAGGACGTCGACCTGGCCCAGCTCCAGGACACCGACGCCGGCTCCGAGGACGTCCACATGGCGGAGAACGGCTTCTGCGCGCACGGCGAGCAAGAGAAGCTGCTTGCCGAGGGCGCCACCGAGATCACCGGGAGGATCCCGGTCAACACCGACGGCGGGCTGCTCGCCAACGGCGAGCCGGTCGGCGCATCTGGCCTGCGCCAGGTATACGAGCTGGTGAACCAGCTCAAGGGCCGGGCCGGCGACCGGCAGGTGCCCAAGGCGCGCGTCGGGTATGCCCAGCTGTATGGCGCCCCGGGCACCGCGGCCGTCACGATCCTCTCCCGATGACTGGTCGCAGTGACAGCGGGAGCGCACGACCAGAGGGAGCAGAATGACTGACACGCAAGCGACGCCTGACGCCCCGACGCTCGACGCCCCAGCGATCGATGCCACAGCCCTCGGCCGCTGGATGGACGCGGAGAAACTGCCGGGCGAGGGCACCCCGACCCTGACCCGCCTGTCCGGCGGCTCGCAGAACGAGCTGTTCGTCGTCGAGCGAGACGGCATCAGGGCGGTGCTCCGCACCCCGCCCCCCACGGCCGACGATGCGCGGTTCGACGGCCTGCGCCGTGAGTCGCGCCTGCTCCGCGCGCTGAAGGGCGCCGACCTCCCGCATGCCGAGTTCGTCGCGGGCAGTGACGAACTCGGCGTCCTCGGCGCGCCGTTCTACCTGATGCAGCCGATCGACGGCTGGTCGCCGATGGGCAAGGGCAAGTGGCCAGAGCCCTTCGAGTCGGACCTGGACAAGCGCCGTGGCCTCGCCTTCGAGCTGGTGCGCGGCGCGGCCCTCCTCAGCAAGGTGGACTGGGAGGCGCGCGGACTGACCGGGTTCGGCCGTCCGGAGAACTTCCACGACCGCCAGGTGGACCGCTGGCTGCGCTTCCTGAGCAAGTACAAGTTCCGCGACCTGCCGGGCCTCGACGAGGCCAGCGACTGGCTCCGCACCCGCCGGCCGGGGCAGTGGTCGCCCGGCATCATGCACGGCGACTACCAGTTCGCCAACGTCATGTACGCCCACGGGGCCCCGGCCAGGCTTGCCGCGGTCATCGACTGGGAGATGACGACGATCGGTGACCCGCTGCTGGACCTGGGCTGGGTGCTGATCTCCTGGCCGCCTGAGGGCGACGACATGACCCGCTACGTCAACATGGACGGCATGCCGGCCCGCGACGAGCTGCTTGAGCACTACGAGACGATCTCCGGGCGTTCCACCGAGGACATCGACTACTACGTGGTGCTCGCCCGCTGGAAGCTCGGCATCGTGCTCGAGAAGAGCTACGCGAAGCTCCAGGCCGGCGGCGCGGTGGACCCCAAGGTGGAGGCGTTCGGCACCCTGGTCCTCGAGCTGATCCGCAAGGCCGCCGAGCTGTCCCGGACGGCCAAAGCAGCGAAGGCGGCCTGAGCGCAATGGGCTACGCGGATAAGGTCTTCGACCTGGCCGGCAAGGTCGTGGTCGTCACCGGCGGCAGCCGCGGCCTCGGCCGGGAGATCGCGTACGCCGTCGCCAGGCAGGGCGCGGACGTGGTGATCGCCAGCAGGAAGCTGGACAACTGCGAAGAGACCGCGAAGGAAATCAGAAACGAGACCGGCCGCCAGACCATGGCCTACGGCGTGCACGTCGGCCGCTGGGATGAGCTTGAGCCGTTCGTCGACGCCGTCTACGACCAGTTCGGCCGGGTGGACGTGCTGTTCAACAACGCGGGCATGTCGCCTGTCTACGACAAGCTGACCGACGTGACGGAGAAGCTCTTCGACAGCGTGATCAACCTCAACTTCAAGGGCCCGTTCCGGCTCGCCGCGCTGATCGGCGAGCGGATGCGGGCGGCAGGCGGCGGCTCGATCATCAACGTCAGCTCGTCCGGATCGATCAGGCCGAAGGGGAAGATCATCCCCTACGCCGGTGCGAAGGCCGCGCTCAACGCGATGAGCGAAGGCCTCGCCGAAGGTCTCGGCCCCGAGGTAAGGGTGAACACGCTGATGCCCGGCACCTTCCAGACCGACGTCTCGAAGGCCTGGGACT
>JAWWPV010000835.1:0-2842 GCA_033854775.1 Trebonia sp. | reverse complement strand
CGATGAGACCGTGCCGTTCCATCAGCAGCCCCGCGCGGCGCGCGAGTCCGGCTTTCTTCGGGAAGGGTTCCTTGGTCGTGCGGTTCGCGACGATCTCGACGGCGCCGATGAGGCCGAGCCCGCCGCGGACCTGCCCGACGATGTCGTGGTGATAGAGCTCCTGGAGGCGGTCGAAAAGGTAGCCGCCCATGTACGCCGCGTTCCTGACGAGGTCCTCGCGCTCGAGGACGTCCAGGTTCGCGAGTCCCGCGGCACACGACACCGGATTCCCGCCGAAGGTGATGCGGTGGTTGAAGGCCTTGTGGTTGGAGGCAGAGCCGGCCGGGCCGATGAAGGCGTCGGCGACGTGCTTGGTCGCGATGGCGGCGCCGATCGGCACGTACCCGCTCGTCAGGGCCTTTGCCACCACGGTGATGTCCGGTACGACCCCCCAGTGCTCGCATCCGAACATCCGGCCGGTGCGGCCGAACCCGGTGATCACCTCGTCGCAGATGAGCAGGACGCCATAGCGGTCGCAGATCTCGCGCACCATCGGCCAGTACTCCGGGTGCGGGATGTGTACGCCGGCGGAGGCGGAGATCGGCTCGCCGATGACGGCGGCGACGGTGTCAGGTCCTTCGTTGAGGATCGCCCGCTCGATCTCGCGCGCGCATTCGAGGTCACCCTCGCCGTTGGTCCCGCCGAACGGGTTGCGGTACTGGTCCGGCCCCTGTACGCGCACCCCGCCGTAGGGAAGCGGGCCGTACTCGGCGCCGGTGTTAGATCCGCCGCCGCCAAGGCTGAGACATCCGTGGGTCGCGCCGTGGTAGGAGCCGCGGCGGCTGATGAACTTGTAGCGTCCTGCGTCACCACGGTTGCGATGGAACTTCTTCGCCATCTTCATCGCGGTCTCGACGCCTTCCGAGCCGCCGCTGACGAAGAACACGCGCGAGGCCGGATCAGGGGACAGCCCGGCGACCCGTGCGGCGAGTTGCAGGGTGGCCGGGTGCACGCTGCCGTCGGGTGCGTACCCGAGCTCGCAGATCTGCGCGTGTACCGCGTCGGCGACCTCGCGTCGGCCGTGCCCGATGTTGTTGAGCCACATGCCGGACAAGGAGTCGAAGTAGCGGCGTCCCCCTTCGTCGTACACCCAGACCCCGTCCCCGCGCGTCACGATCTTCACCGCGCCCGGCGACGAGAGGTCACCGGCCATGCGGGCGTGCGGCCAGAAATGGGCCTCGCCGAGCTCCAGCAGCGCTGGAGTGACCGCCGGGTCTACCGCGACCGGTTCGTCATCGGGCGGCTCGTCGGCCTCTGTCGGCTCGGCCCGCGCTACGCTTCGCTTCCGGAACGTCCAGGTCGGGCGGGCGGGCTCGTCGTAGCCGTGGCCTAGCGATTGGTCCATGGTTGAGCGCATGGTCGTGCTCCTCTTATCGAACGACGCGGCTTTCCACGACAGTCACAACGCGATCCGTGCGCACCGGGGCCAGGATCGATATCGACCGCTTGTGAATACTTTCACAAGCGCGGGCGGACAAGGCCGCATGTGGCTTGATCATGGGACCGTTCTAACACCAACGATGAGCCGCAGTCACGTCACCCTAACGAGTCCCTGACGACAATCATGCGCGCTATGCGGCCAGCCGGATTCCCGGCGCCCACGGCGCAGCCGATCACGAGCAGCGCGGCCAGGATGACGGCCGGCAGCGGGTGACCTGGCGGCGACTTCGGCTTAGTATCCGTACATGGCAGCCGCGGCATTGCTTGGCGCCGTGTTCCTGCTGGCCGCCGCCGGGCTGGGCTGGACCGCTCGCTTGGTCCACATCTCTAACCTGGACGCGCTTGAGCTAGCAGGCAAAGTCGGCGTGCCCGATCCCGTCTCCGCGCTCGACTGGCCCGAGCTTCGCGTGCAGGCGATCATCCCGCAGCCCAGTGACCAGCTTTTGGTCTTGCTGCTCGTCGGCTGGCCTGCCCATCCGCAGCGGGCGGCCACGCTGCTGCTGGCAATCGACAGCGGCGATCACCGGTCGGTGCCGTTGCTCTCGCTCTGGTGTGCCACCCAGGCACCAGTCTCGCCGACCAGGCGGGAGGGAGCGGACCTGGAGCTACGCCGCCGGCGGAGCCTGGAGCGGGTCCATGCGGCACTGATCGTGGAGGACTACTCGGGTTAAGGCCGCCGCGTCGTGATCAGTGCGACCCGGTCAGACGAACAGCGGGTCGGCCGCCGTCCGGTCGACCAGCTCGCGCATCGCCGCGTCGCCCGGCACCCCGGTGAACCGGCTGGCGGCGTCAAGCACTCTCGGGAGCAAGTCCACGTCCCCCACGCTGGCGAGGAACACCCCGGGGCGGCCCAGCGCCCACCATACGGAGAGATCGATGTCGTCCTGCAGCTCAAGCGGCTCGTACCAGGTCGCCCGGGTGTGCGGTCGGCCCGCCCAGGGGCGCAGCGCGATCGACTTGATCGTCTGCACCGCGACGCGCCGCTCGCGGCAGGTCTCGTACAGGGCGTTGAAGTTGTCGGCGTAGTACGGGTTCTGCATGGTGACGAAGTTGTACGGGAGCAGCACCGAGTCGAAGTCGAACCGTTCGAGGCTGCGGCGGTGCGTTGCGGCGATCTGGCTGCCGTGGCCGGTCACCCCGATCCAGCGGATGAGGCCCTGCTCCCGGGCTTCAACGGCGGCCTCGAGCGCCCCGCCAGGACTCAGGGCGATGTCCCACTCGATCGGATCGGCCAGCGCGTGCAGCTGCCAGAGGTCGACGTGGTCGACGCCCATCCGGTCCAGGGACCGGTGCAGTTCCTCGCGGGCCCCGGCTGCGGTGCGCTCGTCGCCCTTGGTCGCCAGGAAGAACCGGCCCGGTTCGC
>JAWWPV010000834.1:0-5581 GCA_033854775.1 Trebonia sp. | reverse complement strand
GTCTGCCTCGGCCTCACCGCGGCCGCGGGCGTCGCGGCGCTGGCCGCGCTGCCGTTCGTGCACGCGAACCAGCCACAGTTCGCCGACCGGTCGCTGGTGATGCGGCTGTCCGGCACGCCTGGCATGTCCCTGTCCGAGGTAAGCAGGATGACGAGCCTGGTCACCGGCGAGCTGCGCGCGCTGCCTTCGGTGCAGTCCGTCGGCGCGACGCTCGGCCGGGCCACCAACTCCGACCAGGTCGAGAACGTCAACACCGGGGAGCTGTGGATCACCCTGCAGCCGGACGCGAGCTACGGCCAGGCCAGCTCGCAGATCAGCGCGATCGCCGACGGAACGCCCGGCCTGACCGGGACCGTGAGCACGTACGAGGCCGACAGCATGACCGGCTTCCTCGCCAGCGGCTCCAACACGGTCGTGACCCGGGTCTACGGCGTCAACGGAGGGGAACTGGCCACGCTGGCCGGGGGGCTGTCCCGCGCCGTCGCCCGCATCCCCGGTGTTACCGGCACGACCGTCACCACCCCAGTCACGCAGCCAACGATCGACATCACCGTCAACCTGGACGCCGCGGCCCGCTACGGCATCTCCCCAGGCAACGTCCGCCGCGAGGCAGGCACGCTGCTGTCCGGGCTGACCGTCGGCAACTACTTCGAGAACCAAGAGGTCTTCGACGTGGTCGTCTGGGGCGCGCCCGTGACCCGCAGCAGCCTGTCGTCCATCGAGAACCTGGTCATCGACAGCGCCAACGGCGGGCACGTCAGGCTCGGCCAGGTCGCCGCCGTCGCGGTGCAGCCGCAGCCGTCCGACATCCCGCAGGAGGCCATGTCCCAGTACGCGGACGTGACCGCGACGGTGTCCGGCGACCCGGCGGGCTCGGTGCGCGACGCCATCTCGGCGAAGCTGGCCGGGATGACGTTCCCGACCGGCTACCACGCCGAGCTTGTCGGCCCCACCCAGTACGGCAACGTGCTGGCGGGCAGCGCGGCGGGCAACCAGCTGTCGCCCAACGGCAGCTACGCCAGCGGTACGTCGCGCTTCGCGTTCATCGGCTACGTGATCGCCGCCCTGGTCGCGGTCCTGCTCATCGGGCAGGCGATCGCCGGCGGCTGGCGGCTCGGGCTGGCGAGCTTCCTGGTCCTGCCCGCCTGCCTGTCCGGCGCGGTGCTCGTCACGTTCGCCACCGGGCAGCAGGAGACGCTCGCCGCCGCGGCGGGGCTGCTCTCGGTCTTCGCGCTCGCCGCACGGCTCGTCATGGGCGTCGCCGCGCGGTTGCGCGGAAGTACCGCGCGTGACGCAGTGGCCGCACCCGGCGTCGGGGCCGGCCTGGGGTCGCCGGCGCAGGTCGCGGTGCCCGCCCTGGTCACCGCCGTCACGCTGGTGCCGTTCATCGTGACGGGAGACGTGCCTGGCACGGAACTTCTGCACACCGCCGCCGCGGTCATCCTCGGCGGGCTTGCCACCACCACGCTCGCCTGCCTGGTGGTGCTCCCGGTGGCGGGCCAGCTCTTCGGCCCCGGCCCCGCGGCGACGGCGGACGAGACGCTCGCCGGGATCGCCATGGCGAGCGGTGCCGACGTGGCCGGCGGGGTCACGGTGCCGAGCACGCGCCAGCCCGCCGAGGCGATGCACGGCCAGCGGGCCGGGGCGGGGGCGGCCAGCGTGGAGCACGCACTCGTTCGGGATAACACCGGAGGGCGCCGCAACGGACCGCCGCACCGGCAGGCGGACCCGCGCCCGGGACCGCCTGCCGGTGCCCAGCCGCCTGACGCGGCCGGATTCCGGGGGGACGCGTGAACAGGCGGGCGGCGCTTGCCTGTGCCGCCGCGGCGGCGCTCGCGGCGACGGCGGCCGGCTGCTCAAGCAGTAGCAGCGCGGGATCGCCGCCGCCGACCGCGCAGCTGGAAAGGACCAGCCACGGCCTGAGCGTCGTGCTGACGCCGCTCGGCGCGCAGCGGATCGCGCTGCGCACGGGGCAAGCCACCGTTGTTAAAGGCAGCACTGGCGCGCCGGGCGGGGCGGTGGCCGTGCCGTACAACGCCCTCGTGTATGAGCCTGCGGGAGAGGCGGCGGTGTACGTAGCCACCGGCACGCTCACCTACACCCGCTATCTCGTGCCCGTGACGGTGATCGCCGGGCAGACGGTCTACCTCAAGCCCGGCAGCCTGCCGACGGGCGCCACCGTCGTGACCCAGGGCGCCGAGGAACTGCTCGGCGTGCAGAACGGTGTCGGCGAGGAAACCTGATGGCTCGCCGAGCGGACCTGAGCTGGCTTAACGAGAGGCGGGCCTTATGCGGTGGATCGTCGCGACTAGCCTGCGGTTCCGGTACCTGGTGGCCGGGCTGGCCGTCGCGCTGCTTTACTTCGGCGTGACGCTGGCCGGGTCGCAGAAACTCGACGCGTTCCCCGAGTTCGCCCCGGTCTCCGTGGAGATCCAGACGAACTGCCTTGGGCTGTCACCGTCCCAGATCGAGGCGCTGACCACCGTGCCGCTTGAGGCGGCGCTGCACGGCGTGCCCGGTGTCTACGACATCCGGTCGGACTCCGAGCCGCAGCTGTCGGCGATCTTCCTGTACTTCGGCAAGGGCACGGACGTGCTGCACGCCAGGCAGCTGGTCCAGGAGCGCATCCAGGCGACCGCGCGCACCCTGCCGTCCTGGTGCGACGTGCCGCAGATGTACCCGATCGTGTCCGCGACCAGCCGGGTGATGCAGGTCGGCCTGTCGTCGAAGACCGTCTCGCTAATGGACATGTCGATGATGGCGCAGTGGCAGCTGCGGCCCCGGCTGATGGACGTGCCAGGCGTCGCCAACGTCGCGATCTGGGGTGAGAAGCCCAAGCAGCTCATGGTCGAGGCCGACCCGGCGAAGCTGGCCAAGAACCACGTCGCCATGGACGACCTGATGACCGCCGCGTCCAACGCGGTGGACGCCGGGGAGCTCGGCTACACCGCCGGCGCGGCCGTCGGCTCGCTCGGCCTGGTCCAGGCCGCCAACCAGCAGGTCGACGTGCACAATATCCAGCCGATCATCACGCCGCAGCAGCTCGCCCAGGTGCCGCTCTCCGTCAAGCAGGGCAAGATCCTGGGCCTCGGCGACGTCTCCGACGTCACCTGGGGCTACCCGCCGCTGATCGGCGACGCGGTGATCAACGGCGGCCCCGGCCTCATGCTCGTCGTCGAGAAGTTCCCAGGCGCGAACACCCTCGACGTCACCAACGGGATCGACAAGGCCCTTTCCGCCATGGCGCCGTCCATGCCGGGCGTGCAGATCAACAACCAGATCTTCCGCCAGGCGAGCTTCATCGAGATCGCCATCCACAACCTGTCGCAGTCGGTGCTGATCGGCTGCATCCTCGTGGTGTTCGTGCTGCTGATGTTCCTCTTCCAGTGGCGGGCGGCGGTGGTCTCCCTGCTGGCCATCCCGCTGTCCCTGGCGGCGGCGGAGATCGTGCTCGTCGCGATGGGCACTACGGTCAACACGATGATCCTCGCCGGGTTCTGCGTCGCGGTCGGGGTCGTCGTCGACGACGCGATCATCGACATGGAGAACATCGTGCGCCGGCTGCGCGCCTGGCGGGCCTCCGGGCGGATGATCAGCCCGTTCCACGTCGTGCTCGCCGCCTCGCTCGAGGTGCGGGTCGCGATCTTCTACGCGACGCTGATCAACATCATCGCGGTCGTCCCCGTCATGCTCGTCGGCGGGCTCACCGGCGCGTTCTTCCAGCCGCTGGCGCTCGCCTACAGCCTGGCGGTGCTCGCCTCCATGGTGGTCGCGCTCACCGTGACGCCAGCCCTCGGCTACATCCTGCTGCGCGACGCCAAGCTCAAGGAGGCCGAGCCGCCGGTGGTCCGTGTCGTGAAGCGCGGGTACTCGCGGGCGCTGTCGGGGGCGCTGCGCGCCCCGGGGTACGCGTTCGGCGTGGTCGTCATCGCGGCGCTCGCCGGCGGGTTCGCCTACCCGCACCTCGGCGAGGACCTGTTCCCTTCGTTCAAGGAACCGGACTTCCTCATGCACTTCGTGACCAAGCCGGGCACGTCGGTGCAGGAACAGGACCGGATGGTCGCTTCGCTGCAGAACCAGGTGCTGAAGGTGCCCGGCGTCTCCACCGCCGGCAGCCATATCGGCCAGGCCCTGCTCGGTGAGGAAGTCTCCGGCGTCAACTTCTCGGAGACGTGGCTGTCCCTGGCGCCGGGCACCAACTACGACGCCACCGTGAACGACCTCAGGAACATCGCCGACTCCTATCCCGGCGCGTTCAGCGACGTGCAGACCTACCTGCACGAGCGGATCGACGAGGTGCTCACGAACGGCACCACCGAGGACATCGCCGTCTACATCGAGGGCCCGGACATCAATACCCTCGCCACGCTCGGCAACGAGCTGTCATCGCGGATGGTTAAGCTGCACGGCCTGGAGGACGTGCAGCCCGCGCCGCTTGAGTTCATCCCGCAGGCTAACGTCACCGTCAACACGGCCGCCGCGGCCAAGTACGGGCTTTCGCCCGGCGACGTGCGCCGCGAGGCAGCGATCATGATGGCAAGCGAGCCGATGTCGGAGCTGGCCTACAACGACGAACTGCTCGTCGTGGCCGCGTGGACCACGCCGGCCACCCGCAACAGCGTCACCGCGCTGGAGAGCCTGCCGATAGACACGCCGAGCGGCGGGCACGTGGCCCTCGGCAAGGTTGCCGCGGTCTCCATCTTGCCGACGCCCAGCCAGATCATCCGGGTGAACGGCGTCCGGATGCAGGAAGTGGACGCCAACAACGCCGGCACCGACCTTGGCACCGCCGCGGGCGAGGTGCAGGCCCTGGTAAAGACCTTCAAGCTCCCGGCCGGCTACACCGCCTCCCTCCAGGGGGAGTCCGTCGAGCGGGCGTCGGCGCAGCAGCGCCTTGAGTGGCTCGGCCTCGGCGCGCTGATCGTGATCCTGCTGCTGCTCCAGGCCGCGTTCCGCTCCTGGCGGCTGGCGCTCATGCTGCTGATCACGCTGCCCATCGCCCTGGTCGGCGGCGTGCTTGCCGTGTGGGGTGCCCTGGGCACGATCACGCTCGGCGCGCTCGTCGGGTTCTTCACCGTGCTCGGCATCGCCGCGCGCAACGGCATCCTGATGATCGCGCACTTCAAGCACCTGGAAGAGGAGGAAGGCGTGCCCTTCGGCCGCGACCTCGTGGTGCGCGGGGCGAGCGAGCGGCTGTCCCCCATCCTCATGACCGCGCTGGCGACGGCCCTGGCGCTGGTGCCGCTGATCATCTACGGCGACCAGCCCGGTCAGGAGATCGAGTACCCGATGGCCATCGTCATCCTGGGCGGCCTGGCGACCTCCACCCTGCTGAACCTGTTCGTGCTGCCGTCGCTCTACCTGCTGGTGGCCGGCTGGCACCGGTCCACGCCCCCCGCCCCGCCGACCCGCGTGCTCGAGACGGTGGGGTAAGGCAGCATCATTCCGAACGGGTTCGTGGGCCGCGCCTCCCAGTCCCGCTGCTCGTGCTCGCCGGGCCACCCTGGCGCTTCTTGCTGTTATCAGTTCGGGGCCGTCGCTCTCATGATCATGAAGGAAAAGCAGCGAATTCGCTGCTTTT
>JAWWPV010000833.1:0-2865 GCA_033854775.1 Trebonia sp. | reverse complement strand
GCCGCGAATTCGGCCTCCTGCAGCCGCACGTAGGCCGACATGTCCTCGTGCGCGTACCCGTGCGCCAGCGAGAACATCGACTGGTTCAGCGCGTGGAACCCGGCGAGGGTGATGAACTGGAACCGGTACCCCATCGCGGCGAGCTCCTTCTGGAACTTCGCGATCGCCGCGTCGTCCAGGTGCGCCCGCCAGTTGAACGACGGCGAGCAGTTGTAGGCGAGCAGCTGGTCCGGGTACTCGGCGTGGATCGCGTCGGCGAACGCGCGGGCCTCGGCGAGGTCAGGCGTCGAGGTCTCCATCCACAGCAGGTCGGAGTACGGCGCGAACGCCAGTCCGCGTGCCACGCACGCGCCGAGCCCGGGCCGCACCCGGTAGAACCCCTCCGCCGTCCGCTCCCCGGTCACGAACTCACGGTCCCGCTCGTCCACGTCCGACGTCAGCAGCGAGGCCGCGTGCGCGTCGGTCCGCGCGATCACCAGCGACGGCACGCCGAGCACGTCCGCGGCGAGCCGCGCGGCGGTCAGCGTCTTGACGTGCTGCCCGGTCGGGATGAGGACCTTCCCGCCGAGGTGGCCGCACTTCTTCTCCGACGACAGCTGGTCCTCGAAGTGCACGCCGGCCGCGCCCGCCTCGATCATCGCCTTCATCAGCTCGAACGCGTTCAGCGCCCCGCCGAAGCCAGCCTCCGCGTCCGCCACGATCGGCGCCAGCCACTGCTGCTTGGGCGCGCAGGAGTCGGCCGACCGCTCCGACCAGGCGATCTGGTCCGCGCGCAGCAGCGCGTTGTTGATCCGGCGCACCATCTGCGGCACCGAGTTCGCCGGGTAGAGCGACTGGTCCGGGTAGGTCTGCCCGGCCAGGTTCCCGTCCGCGGCCACCTGCCAGCCCGACAGGTAGATGGCCTGGAGACCCGCCTTGACCATCTGCACCGCCTGGTTGCCGGTGATGGCGCCGAGCGCGCGCACGGCGTCCTCGGTGTGCAGGAGCTCCCAGAGGCGCTTCGCGCCGCGCCCGGCGAGCGTGTGCTCCTCGGCGACGGACCCGCGCAGCCGGATCACGTCCTGCGCGCTGTAGTCGCGCCTGGTCCCTGTCCAGCGCTGGTCGGTCTCCCACGACTCGCGCAGATTGGCCGCCTGCTGGCTAATCGATTCCATGGTGCTGCCTTTCATTCGGTGCTCCCGCCGGGGTGCGGCGTTACTAACCATTGGGGCCGCCTGGCGTGTACTCCCACGGTGCGACACGCGGAACCGGGCGGCCCAGGACTTTCCCTGTAAAAAAGTTAAAGATTTTTCCGAACGAGTGCGTGTTACACTTTTTCACTGATGAAAGAACCTCAGAAATTGGTAGAGACCGAAGGTCTAGACCTCGCCATGTTCGGCCAGCGGCTTAAGTACGCGCGGCGGGCCAAGGGGCTGACCCTGGCCGATCTCGGCGCGAAGATCGGCCGGACCCCTTCGGTGCTCTCGCTGATCGAGAACGGCAAGCGCGAGCCGAGGCTGTCGCTTGTCGAGCAGCTCGCCGCCGCGCTCGGCGTTCCCGTGACCGAGCTGCTGAAGAAGCAGCCGCCGAGCCGCCGCGCCCAGCTTGAGATCGCCCTGGACCAGGCGCAGCAGGACCCGTCCTACAAGACGCTCGGCCTGCCCGAGCTGCGGGTGGGCACCCGGGTGCCGACCGACGTGCTCGAGCACCTGGTCGCGCTGGCCAGCGAGCTGCGGGCGCAGCGCGTCAAGCCGACCGCGACCCCGGAGGAGGCCCGCGCCGCGAACGCCGCGCTGCGCTCCTCGCAGCGTGAGCGGGCCAACTACTTCGCCGCGATCGAGGAAGCGGCCGCCGCCGCCCTCGACCGGGCCGGCTACGCGGGCGGCGCGCTGTCGCAGGGAATGCTGCTCACGGTGGTCGCGCGGCACGGCTTCGCCGTCAGGTTCGCCAGCGACCTGCCGCGCTCGGTCAGGTCGCTGACCGACCTGCGCGCGGGCCGGATTTACCTCAAGCAGGAGCCGGTGGGCGCCCACTCGCCGCGCGCGGTAATCCTCCAGTCGCTCGGCCACTTCCTGCTCGGGCACGGCACCCCCAAGGACTTCGCCGACTTCCTCCGGCAGCGGGTCGAGGCGAATTACTTCGCCGCCGCGATGCTGATCCCCGAGCGGGCCGCGGTGCCGTTCCTGCACGCCGCGAAGGACCGCCGCGACCTCGCCGTCGAGGACCTGGTCGACGTGTTCTCCGTCTCCTACGAGATGGCCGCCCACCGGGTCACCAACCTCATCACCCATCACCTGGACGTCCCCTGCCACTTCGTGAAGAACGACGCGAGCGGCGTGATCTACAAGGCGTACCAGAACGACGGGGTCGTCTTCCCCGCCGACGCCACCGGCGCGATCGAGGGGCAGCGGATGTGCCGCCAGTGGTCGGGCCGCCAGGTGTTCGCCGCGGGCGACCGCTACTCGCCGCATTACCAGTACTCGGACACGCCGTCTGGCACCTACTTCTGCGTCGCGCAGGTCGACCCCAGCGCGGGCGACCCGGTGTCGGGCGGCACGGGGTACGCGATCACGCTCGGGGTGCCGTTCGACCACTCCCGCTGGTTCCGCGGCCGCGAGTCCACGATGCGCACCCGGTCCCGCTGCCCGGACGGCGACTGCTGCCAGCGTGCCCCCGCCGCGCTCGCCGAGCGCTGGGAGGGCATGGCCTGGCCGTCGGCCCGCGCGCACTCCCACGTCCTGTCGGTCCTGCCGTCCGGCGCGTTCCCGGGCGTGGACGACGTGGACATCTACGAGTTCCTCGACCGCCACGCGGGCGACTAGGCGCGGCCGGGACGGAGCAGCGGGCCTGGCACTAGTCGCTTGCCTGGCGCTGAGCCGGTACCGC